>JAGVGX010000174.1 GCA_020056865.1 Desulfobacterales bacterium | reverse complement strand
TTGACGGATATAATTGGGTGGAACAGTACGGCCGCACTTGCATTCAATGACTATAAAGCTGCAACAGAAATACTGGCCGGATTGCATGCAACACCAGATATTATGGCAGCTTTTTTATACGATACCTCAGGAAACAAAGTAGCTCAGTATTTAGCACATGGCATCAATGAAACAAAATTTTCAGATTATCTGAAAAAAGATCATGTTTCTAAGATTCTCCAAAAAACTATGACGCCTGAAACATCAGCACATGTTGATGGCCATTATGACGATTTTTTTCATATGCTTCGAAAAGTTTCTCTTAATGGTGAAACTATGGGTGTAGTTCAACTGGTTTATAATCTCAAGACACTTACTGAAAAAATGACCCATTTTTATACACTTATGAGCGTTATTTTTTTAGTAACCTTATTGGCCATCATATTTATCGCATCATGTCTCCAGCGTTTTTTTACTGTCCCTGTGCAAAAAATCATCCAGGCCATGACGTTTGTTGCAGAAAAAAAAGATTATTCCATAAAGGTTCAAAAAAACAGCAATGACGAGCTTGGCGATCTGGTTGATGTATTTAACACCATGTTAGGTGAAATTGAAACTCGCGATACCATGCTTAAAAAACAACAGTCCGGGCTTGAACAGCAGGTGGCAGTGCGAACAGTGGAATTATATGAAAAAAACATGCGCCTTCGAGATTCCATAGAAGAAGCTATTAAAGCCAAAAATTCGGCTGAAGCAGCCAGTAAGGCAAAAAGTGAGTTTCTTGCTACCATGAGTCATGAAATCCGCACGCCCATGAACGGGGTTTTAGGCATGACGGAACTGTTATTTTCAACAGATCTTTCTGAAAAACAGGCGCATTTTACCGAAACCATCATGCGTTCTGGTGAAGCTTTGCTCAACATAATCAACGACATTCTGGATTTTTCAAAAATAGAATCCGGCCTGTTAGAGATAGAAGATATCGAATTTAATCTCCGTAGTCTTATAGAAGAAACCTCTCACATGATGTCCGAGATGGCTCATGGCAAACTCATTGAACTCAATACAATAATACCTGTTGATATTACGGAGAATTTTAATGGCGACCCCAATCGACTTCGTCAGATACTGATTAATCTCGTATCCAATGCAATCAAATTTACCGACAAAGGCGAAGTAAACATTGCGGTCAAAACCATCACAAGCAATCCGTCTGAATGTCTTCTGCGCTTTGAAGTTTCAGATACAGGCATTGGAATTTCCAGAAAATTTCAAAAAAATATATTCAAAGCCTTTTGTCAGGAAGATAGTACAACAACCAGAAAATTCGGAGGAACCGGGCTGGGACTGGCTATTTCCTATCAACTGATCAAGCTCATGGGCGGTGATATAGGGGTTAAAAGTGAACCTGGTAAAGGTTCTGTGTTCTGGTTTATGCTGAAGCTGAAACGTTCTGTTCAAGAGGCGGATGCTAAAAATAAATACAACAGCCTTTGTTTTAAAAAAGCATTAATTGTTGATGACAATGCCACCAACAGGGAAATACTCCATAACCAGTTGATGGCCTGGCATATACCCAATAAAAGTGCTGAAAGAGGGATGCAGGCCATTGAAATGCTTCGATCGGCTGCAGCCAGGAACGAAAGATTTGATTTGATTATTCTTGACTGGCACATGCCGGAGATGGACGGGATAGAACTTGCCGAAAAAATCTCAACAGATCCTGATATTCCGGAAACATTGATGATCATGCTAAGTTCAGTCGGTTCTGATAAAGGAACGTCACGATTATCCAGCCTGGGAATTCAACGTTATCTCACCAAGCCGGTTCGCCAGTCTGAGCTATACAATTGTCTTGTAACTGTAATGAACGAAAGAAGTGAAACAACAAAGGATACACATAAAACAAAACAAAATAAATCGGGATTCACAGATGTTAACATCCTGCTTGCTGAAGACAATCCGGTGAATCAGGAAGTGGCACTAAGCATGCTGGAAATTTACGGTTGCAAAGCAGATATCGCTGAAAACGGTGTCCAGGCTGTAAAAAAAGCATCCCAGAAAACCTACGACATGATTTTAATGGATTGTCATATGCCGGAAATGGACGGTTTTGAAGCAACATCGCAAATACGTAAGCGTGAGCAGCTTGACGGCCATGGCCATCATGTCCCCATCATCGCCATGACAGCCAATGTTCAGAAAGGCATTCAGGAGGAGTGTAAATCCTTTGGCATGGATGGCTATCTAAGCAAACCGTTTAATATGGAACAGCTTGAGTCCGTTTTAAATCAATGGATAAATACAAGTAAAAAAGGAACAAACGACCGAATACCATCTGCCTGTGCGTTGCACGCAGACAGGTCGGAAACAGAAGCCATAAAAAGCCAGCATATAGAGATGCCCACAAAAAAAAAGATTCTTGAAAGAAACGCCCTTTCCAAAATACGGGCGCTTCAAAGAGAAGGCACCCCTGATATTTTGAACAAGGTCATCGGGTTGTATCTTGAAAGCTCAAATAAGCTGATTCAATCCATACATGAATCTGTCAGACAAAACAATAGTCCACTGCTTCAAGAAGCGGCTCACAGTCTTAAATCCAGCAGCGCAAACCTGGGCGCGATGAAGCTGGCTGCCATATGCAAGGAACTGGAACATATGGGGAAAACCGCAAAGGCAACTGCCGCAACCTCTTTAATGAACACGGTCACTACTGAATATAAACACGTAACGCATGCCCTTCAACAGGAATTAGAAGGAACTGCGCATGGTTGAGCAAGAAAAGTCCAACAATAAACATGTCATTCTTGTTGTTGATGACGATCCATCCATGCGGTTTTTGATGACCGAATCCATATTGCAGTCCGGCCTTTGCGTAGAAGAAGCAGAAAACGGCAGCCAGGCGCTGAATGTTTTTGAACGTACAAAGCCTGATCTGATTCTCATGGACGTCAATATGCCGATCATGGACGGGTTTACCGCATGTGCAAGACTGCGACAACTGCCTGAAGGGAAAAATACAACCATTATCATGGTCACCGGTTTAGACGATGTCAAATCCATTGAAATGGCCTATCAGGTCGGGGCAACAGATTTTATAACCAAGCCTATCAGTTGGACAGTCTTAAAACACAGAGTCATGTATCTGCTTCGGGCAAATGATACATTAAAAGCCTTGAAACAAACTGAAAAACGACTGACCCATGCCAAACGTGTTGCAAATTTAGGGAATTGGGATTGGAATCTTGAAACCGGTGAAATTTTCTGGTCAGATGAAATTTACACCATGTTAGGCTACAAGCCGCAAGAATTCAAGGCCAAACTGGAAAAAATGATAGAGCGAGCGCCTTTGGAAGAAAGAAAAAAACTAAAGCAAAAGTTTATTGAAGCCATGGGTGCCACCAGTAATAAAAAGGTACACAATTTAGACCATCGGATTAACATGCCGGACGGCACACAACGTTCATTCGCCCAGCAAATTATAACCATTGTTAACGAAAATGGAAAGCCCATTCATATGCATGGCATTTCACAAGACATTACCGAACGAAAAGCCAATGAAGATAGAATAAGACTTCTTGCCTACTACGATCCTTTAACCCGCCTTCCCAACCGTGAACTTTTTAAAGAGCAAACAAACCGCGCAATTCATACAGCCATGCGTCACGGAACAACTCTGGCGCTGATATACCTTGATCTGGATCAGTTCAAACGGATTAATGACACGTTAGGACATAGTGCCGGTGATGAACTGCTGAAAAAAGTTGCAATTACCCTGGAACAAAGCATTCGTTCTTCTGATATTGTTGGAATGGGACACAACAAAGAGCCAGGTGAATCCTCAATATCCAGGCTGGGAGGAGATGAATTCTCCATTCTGATAACAGATTTAACCGATGGGAAACATTCTGCTAAAATAGCCGCTCGTGTTATAAAAAATCTTTCCAAGCCCGTTTTAATTGAAGGTCATGAATTCACAATCTCATGCAGTATGGGAATTGCATTATACCCTTTAGATGGCAAGGATGTTGAAACGCTGTTAAAAAATGCAGACGCAGCCATGTATCATGCCAAAGATATGGGCAGAAATAACTATCAATTTTACTCATCGGAAATGAATTCACACATACTTGCAAAAATCAGAATGGAAGCCAAGATGAAAATTGCCTTGAGTAAAAAAGAATTTTTAGTTTATTATCAGCCTCAGGTTGAGGCAAAAACAGGCAGGTTTGTCGGCGCAGAAGCACTTATCCGATGGAAACAGCCCGATATGGGGCTTGTTCCGCCGAACGAATTTATCCCTCTTGCTGAAGAAACCGGCCTCATACTTCCCATAGGAAATTTTGTTTTAAAAACATCATGCAGACAGGCAATGGCCTTTGCAGAAGCAGGCTTGCCCCAACTGAGAATCGCTGTAAACCTTTCGGAGGAACAATTTAAACAAAAGGGGTTCATAGATCTTCTGATACAGATACTTCATGATACGGGCATGGATCCTCAGTTTCTGGAACTTGAACTCACCGAAAGCATACTGATTAAGGATGTAGATGACGCCATTGTCACGCTGAAAAAAATAAAAAACATCGGCATCAAGGTGGCCATAGACGATTTCGGCACCGGCTATTCCTCTATGAACTACCTGAAACAGTTCCCATTGGACACGCTGAAAATAGATCAGAGTTTTGTTAAGGATATTGAAACCAATACCCAAGACAAAGCAATTACAAAAGCCATTATCGCCATGGCAAAAAGCCTGAGGCTCTCCACAATTGCCGAAGGCGTAGAAACCGAAAAACAGTATGAGATTCTATGCGACATGGGATGCGATGAAATCCAGGGATTTCTTATCAGCAAAGCTGTTCCTGCTGAAGATATTGTATTTCTTTTTAACCGGTTACCGGTATATGGAAAAAACCAGGATAATATCAAGCGACATCTAAACCAGAAAAATATAACGCAACAGCATCAAATCCGCACAAAAATGTAATGGCCATGGCACTTTACATACATTCCCACATACAATCGCTAAAATGCTGTATGAAATAATCCCAAAAGCAATTACCAAGACCTGTCTGCATGTATAGTATTCTTTTTTAAATTGACTAAATATCCGTTTATATGTAAATTTAATAAAAACCCATTTAGGAACGTGTCGTATGATATTATTTTTCCAATGCGTTCAGTAATTCTTTCAATATTTCACAACTTCATCACAGGGGGAACATGTGAACAATTCAAATCCATCCCTTTCTGAAAGCTTAGAAGATTATCTTGAAGTCATTCTTGAACTGGAAACTTCAAACAAGGTTGCCAGAACAAAAGATATTGCCGAAAAAATGGGCGTTCAACGCGGAACTGTTACAGGAGCGCTGAAAAACCTTGCAGAAAAAGGGCTGATCAACTATGAACCATACAGTTTTGTAACCCTGACAAGAAAAGGGTCTCAGGTCGCAAAAGACGTTTCACATCGCCACATGGTATTAAGGGATTTTCTTTTTCGTGTACTTCAAATCGACAAACAAAAAGCCAATGACACAGCTTGCCGAATGGAACATGCAATGGATAAAGCATCTTTTGAAAAACTTGTTCAGTTCATTGATTTTATTGACAACTGTCCGAAAACAGGAGATGACTGGATTCAGTCTTTTGTTAATTACTGCTCTTCAGATGAGCACAAATGGGACCATTGCGATGTATGCATTGACAAATGCCGATCAAATCTCAATAACCCCCATGCCCGGGGCGGGCACAACGAAGCATGAGAATACAGAAGTCAGGAGTCAGAATAACCATGGTATTGTTTTTCTTCTGTATTCTGTATTCTGACTCCTGTATTCTCATATAAAATAACATGTGATATCTGAACCAGGAATCATTACAGCTTTTTTTTATTGCATCACTAATGAGGTTTTCATGTCTATTGAACCAACGTTACAAAAAGGATTTAGCGAATTTAATCTTTCAAAAGCAGTCCTTAAAGCCTTAGATGATGTGGGGTACGAAACGCCAACACCCATCCAGGCACAAATAATACCGGAAATTTCAGCCGGAAAGGACGTTGTCGGCCAGGCCCAGACAGGTACCGGTAAAACAGCGGCATTTGCTTTGCCATTATTGTCGGGCATTAATCTCAAAATAAAAACCCCGCAGGTTCTTGTGTTAACGCCAACAAGGGAATTAGCGATTCAAGTAGCAGAAGCTTTTCAGCGCTATGCTGGACGTATGAAAGGTTTTCAGGTTTTGCCTATTTACGGTGGGCAGAACTATGACAGACAGTTCCGCCGTTTAAAAGAAGGGGCACATGTTGTTGTTGGAACACCTGGAAGAGTGATGGACCACATCAGGCGCAAGACACTCAACCTTGACATGTTGCGCTGTCTGATTCTCGATGAAGCCGATGAAATGCTGCGAATGGGATTTATTGATGATGTGGAATGGATTTTGGAACAAACCCCGGATTCACGTCAAACCGCGCTTTTTTCAGCAACCATACCAACAGCAATCAGGCGAATTGCCCGTAAATATCTGAAAGATCCAGTATCAATTACCATAAAATCACGAACAGCAACTGTTGAAGCCACGCGTCAACGCTTCTGGATGGTCAGCGGATTTCATAAACTTGATGCACTGACACGAATTTTGGAATCAGAGCCCTTTGACGGAGTTATCGTATTTGTACGTACCAAAATCGCAACAGTTGAACTTTCGGAAAAGTTGAAAGCCCGTGGTTTTCTTTCTGAACCGCTTTGCGGAGATATTGCACAAAGACAAAGAGAGCAAACCATTGAGCGTTTAAAAAATGGCAAAATCAATATTCTTGTTGCAACAGATGTCGCTGCAAGAGGATTGGATGTTGACCGGATCAGTCATGTAATAAATTATGATATCCCGTATGATACGGAAGCATATGTTCACCGTATCGGACGTACCGGACGGGCAGGCCGAAGTGGTGAAGCCATATTATTTGTTGCACCACGGGAAAGAAGAATGTTGAATGTAATTGAAAAAGCCACAAAACAAAAAATAGAGCTGATGAAATTACCCTCTACAGAACTAATAAACAATAAACGTATTGCCCAGTTTCAACAGCGCATAACTGATACGCTGGCAGTGGAAGATTTAGGATTGTTTCACCAGATCATTGAGCAATACCGGCAGACATACAATGTGCCAGCACTCGAAATTGCTGCCGCCCTGGCAAAAATTGTACAAGGTGAAACGCCCTTGTTGCTAACAAACCAACCCGAGAAAACCATTGATGAATACGAGGGGAAATCACAACGACAAAAAAAAATCCCGAAACGCGGCAAGGCGGTGATAAAATCCGATAAAGGAATGGAACGTTACAGAATAGAGGTAGGAAAAATGCATAACGTCAAACCAGGCAATATCGTTGGCGCAATCGCAAATGAAGCAGGAATAGATAGCGAATTTATCGGAAAGATAATAAGTTATGACGACTACAGTACTGTTGATCTGCCGGAAGGCCTGCCAAAAGACATGTTACACATTTTGAAAAATATTCGGGTGTCCGGTCAAAAAATAAATATTTCAAAACAGACTGATTCTGTCAAACCAGAAGCTCGTAAAAAAAACCACAGAGTAAAACCAACGGGTAAAAATAGCTGATTTTTCAAAGACAAACTTGTACCGGAAAAGTCAAAACACTATTTTCACAACTTCTATTTTGTCCGTCTGAAAGGTTTTTCTGCTTTTAAAAAGGCGAAAATTTTAATCACAGGAATACGAAACCGTATTTCGAGGATAGCGCTAACGCTTTACTCCGTGGAAAATTTTCGCCCGGCACCTACTGTCTGTTATAAATTAAATAGTTGTTGGTGCAGCTTCGCCAAATACATCACGAAAAACATCACATATTTCCTGCAAAGTTGCGTAATTTCCTACACATTCCATAACATCAGGCATCACGTTTTTTGATTCATCTTTTGCGGTCTCTTTTAGTTTTATCAAACTTTGCTCAACCGCAATATTATTCCTTTCTTTTTTTAACTGTTTAAGCTTTTCAATCTGTCTTTGTTCTGCGCTTTCTTTTTTTTCTTTGCTGTATACCTCTTCCACATTACGGTTAACGCTGATATCAATCTCATTCGGGCCATTAAAACAATTGACACCTACAATAAATTCTTTTTTGTTTTCAATGTTTTTTTGTCTTTCATAAGCATTGGAAGCAACAGCTTTTTGCATGTATCCGCTTTCAATGGCAGCAACTGCACCTCCCATTTTCTCAATTTTATCAAATTCTTCCTGTGCTGCCGCCTCTATTTCATTGGTCAGCGATTCCATAAAATAAGAACCTGCCCAAGGATCATTGACTTCACCTATTTTTGACTCATAAATCAATATTCTGGTGCCGTCATGAGCCAACTGTTGAGCCTCAAGACTATGCCCTAATCCAAGAGGCTCATCATATGGAGGAAACGTCCCAGGGATACCGCCGGACATGCCCGCTGCCATTCCCCCAACCACAGATCTGAGAGCATTGTTCAAGGGTCTATTAAGCTGTGTGCTGCTACAACCTATGTGAGCAGTAGAAATCTGTCTGATCATCATAGCTTGAGCATCCGTAGCTCCAAAACGCTCTTTTAACATCCGTGCCCACATTCGCCGTGCTGCCCTCTGGAAGGCAATCTCTTGATAGATTTCCATGCTGCCACCAAATCCGTTAAAAGTAAATCGACGTCCAAAAGAATCAATTGATTTTCCGGCATCAACCCCTGCCTGTAAATAAGCAGCCCCAATTGCCATGCTGAATGCAAGGTCTTGCTCACGAGATGCACCGGCTTCCCGCATGTGATAACCGCCGATGCTCGTAATGTTCATTTTAGGAATATTTTCGTTACAGAAAACCAGAGAATCTCTAAACAGTCTGAGTGCCTGTTTAGGAGGATAAATATAGGTTCCTCTGCCAACATATTCTTTTAAAATATCATTTTGAGGGGTTCCGCGTAGTTTATTTAAAGGGATGCCCCGCTTTTCAGCAAGCTTGGCATACATGGATATAATAATAACTGCCGGTGCATTTATAGTAAAGTTTGAGGCAATTTTATCCAGATCCAAATCGCCTGTATACGGCTCGTATATAATTTCAAAATCCTTCAAAGAATCAATAGCCACACCAACTTTGCCAACCTCACCTTCTGATCTGGAATTATCAGAATCATAGCCGCACTGCGTCGGTAAATCCATGGCTATATTAGGTCCTCCCTTTCGACCAAGAGAGTGCATTCTTAACAGATAATCACGATAATCTTCTGCTGTGCCAAATCCGGCATACTTGCCAACCCCGCTATCACCCCATTCATGGACAACTTCAGACCTTGCCAAAACTTTGGCAAAAGCCTGCCATCTGGGCATAGGATCGTTTCCGGCAGTAAACGGATATTGACCTGGAAGACCAACTTTTTCTTCAAAATCGAATTCTCCGAGATCAGCTGGTGTATAAAATTTGGTAGGAGGTTTCTTTAAGCCCATTTTTAACATCGCGGGTTTAATTACTTTATCTTGCCACTCATCAATTTTTTGCTGTAATTTTTTATTTTCATCCATCACGACGCTCCTTTATATAAAATTTTATGTT
>JAGVGX010000241.1 GCA_020056865.1 Desulfobacterales bacterium | reverse complement strand
TTTCTGCAGCCTTTTTCTTCTCCGGTAAAATATCCATTATCTCCTCCATGGCAATAATTTTTATCCATCAAAACTAAAAAAAAAATAACCTGAAAATTTATTAATTGTATATCATAAAGTTAAAGGGGTTTCAATCTATATGATTTGATTGTAAAACCATGTTCTTTAACGGGTTATTCAGTGGTTTCTTTTGATAGAAAATCCAGGATAAACACCACAAAAAAACCGGCAATGCAAAGGCACAACATCCCCTTATGCCTGATGCTCTTTGGCAAGTAAATCAAGGATGCTTTTTACGGGATTGAATGTCATAGAGGGCAGTTCAACAAAAACGGTATTCCAGTCCGCCATGGACCCATTCCAGAGGCCGGGAAGTTCAAGGGCTTTAAGAAGCGTTCCATTTATTGATTTCAGAGAAATAAAAACAGCTTCATGGTCAACATGCTTTTTTAAGTCAAATGGTCTGCCTTTAAAATCTTTCATGCCGCAAACAATATTCACGGGGTTAAAATGGGTTGACGATGCAAGTATGGCTTGCTGATCTTTTAAGGCAGGGTTAATCTGTGCGTTTTCAACGATTTGCAAAGATATGGATCCATCTCTACCTTTAACCCAGAAAGGCCCTCCGCCCGGCTTTGCCCTGTTTCTTACCATTCCGCATACTCTCAATGGCCTGTTGAGCTTTGATATAAGAAATGCAACTTGTTTTTTTTTGGATGTGTTTTGAATGCCTTCAGGCAGCAGAATAGACAGCCTGGATTTTGCAAATTCCAGCACTTTCGAAATATATTGTGTGTTCGGATCACGGCATGTCAGCTCATTTAAGTACCTGAAAATTTCATCTTGCAATTCCATCAGAAATCCGCCTATTGCCGTTTTATACAATACGGTTTCCTGTTTCATGTGGTCAAAAGACACGTTGTCTATGTTTTCTAAAAATACGATATCTCCTTTAAGATTATTTAAATTTTCCAGCAGAGCACCGTGCCCGCCAGGCCGGAATACAAGGCTGTTATTGTCATCTCTAAAAGGCTTGTTGTCTTTATCAACAGCAATCGTATCAGTGGATGGTTGCTGAAAAGATAAAGAAATGTTGAAGGTTATGCCGGGTTCCTCATAACGTGTTTTACGTGTGTTTATATGGGTTGATATCAATGTATGGTGTTCGTCAGATATGGTAAAATGAACATGACAGTTACCGTTTTTATCTGTTACATATGCGGATGCCTCTGCAAGGTGTTCTTCAAAAGGGGTTCGGATATGGTCGGCATAGCGATGAAAGGGGATTAAGCCTTTTGGATAGCTGTCGTAGTTAAGGCCTTCAGGAGATAGCACATGTTCGATAACAGATTGAAATTGTTTTTGGGCTATGTTTTTTTTAATATCAAGCCCTTTTTTTAACATCAGCGTCTTTAGCTCTTCATAAAACGCAAAGTGGTTTATGTTGGTGATGAATTTAGTGAAATCTACAAACTCAGGCAAATTCTCCCGGGTGTAATCCTGTATATGCTGAGGATCTGTTTTCTTGAATCTGTTATAGATCGTATGCAGAAAACAAAACATGCGGGTTGCGGCTCCCGAAGCAGGAATAAATTTAATGATGTTTCTTTTCGGGGCAATATGATTGTAAAAACCGGATAATCTTTTAATTTCGTCGTTGTTAAAAATGATGATTCCGTCACCGGCAGTGCAGGGCCGAACGAGGTTTTCATAGAATGACTCTTTTTTAAATACGGATAGCTGAGAACGTAATGCGGCGTGTGTTATGCCTTTGGCCTTTATCTGTTCTTCATCTTTTTTACATAATACCAGCTTGTCCAAAATCCTCCCCTTTATTCTGACTCCTGAATTTTCGCTCCTGGCTCCTGAGTAGTTGCCAATAAAAAAAACATGTTAGAAGTATATAGATAAAGCTTGATAATAATGCAAATAAATATTACTTTAAAATAATAAGCTTGGTTTTATCAGGAGGTAACATATGAAACAAAAATATATTGTTTTAAAAAATCCAGAGACAAACGATTTGTTCATCAGAGAGTTT
Source organism: Desulfobacterales bacterium (assembly GCA_020056865.1). The sequence goes on along the minus strand of JAGVGX010000241.1, from coordinate 5,473 downwards.
AATGAGGCGGAAAAGGACATTTTGTCGCTTGTATATGAAAGTGTCTATGCTCGTGATATTGTTGAAGCTGCCATAAAAAACGGTAAAGAAGCGCTTATTGGCGTCTTGAGGACGGAACAAATGTATCCTCCGAAAATAAATATTGACCGAATAGCAGATTCAGTTATAGATCTGTATGCATCAAATGCAAAGGATTCTATTGAACTTTTATTAGATGATATGGATTCTTTTGTTAAACAAAAGGAAATGCCTGATAACATTTCAGGTGATATCAAGGACATTGAACACATTTTAGATGATGATAGCATAACAGATAAAATTGACACCTGAACATCTAAACATTGATCCGAGAACATATTGATAAACAAAAGCTTTTTTTTGCCTTTTTAAGTGGCCTGATACTGGCGCTATCCTTCCCGCCCCATGGCGTTCCATGGTTTGCATGGATTGCTCTTGTCCCTCTTTTTTATTCTACCAGGGATCTTTCTTTTAAAAAAAGTTTTTATACAGGTTTGTTAGCCGGCCTTGTCCATTATATTATACTTTTATACTGGCTGGTTGCGACCATAGGAACGTATGGGCATGTGCCGGTATATCTATGCATTCCTGTGCTGTTACTTCTGTCTGTTTATCTTGCAGTGTATATAGGAGCATTTACTGCATCCGTCTCTTTTTTAAGCCTAAGGCCTGCTGCGGGTTTGCTTGTCATCCCTGCCTTGTGGGTTTGTCTGGAATATATCAGATCGTTTATTCTTTCCGGGTTTCCATGGGGGCTGATCGGGTATTCTCAATATGAATATTTGAAAATAATCCAGATTTCAGATATTTGTGGCGTATATGGGGTATCTTTTTTGGTTGTCCTGTCGAATACAGCCGTTTTTCTTGTTCTGACTAAGGTTTTGGGCAATGACTGGTATGGGAGAAAGATTCGAAACAAACATGCAGTGGTATGTGTCCTTTTTTCTGTTTTAATGGTTGCCGGCGCTTATATATACGGTGAAAAGCGTATGAAACGTATTGATGCGCTTATAAAAGACGCTCGAACCATAAAACTTTCTGTTGTTCAGGGCAATATTAATCAGGCAATCAAGTGGGACAGATCATTTCAGCGCCAAAGTATCAATACATATATTCGATTGTCTGTTTCAGCAAAAAATAAACCGGATATCATTGTATGGCCGGAGACCGCCACTCCTTTTTATTTTCTTTATGACCAGGCTTTGACGGATATGGTTAAAGAGGGGATCTTTGATACAGGTTCAGATTTTCTTATTGGTTCGCCATCGTTTGTGCAAAAGGATGATTTGATCGAATTTTATAATTCTGCATATCTGATAGGGTCAAAAGGAGATGTTTATGGTAAATATGACAAGTCGCATCTTGTCCCTTTCGGAGAGTATATTCCTTTCGGGAAATACCTGCCTTTTCTTAATAAAATGGTTGAGGGGGTAGGTGACTTCAAGTCTGGAGAAAAAGGCAAGGTGTTACAATGGCAGGATCTTAAGTTAGGGATACAGATCTGTTATGAGGTTATTTTCCCGGATTTATCTGCTGCCTTAGTAAGAAATGATGCTGCATTACTTATTAATATCACCAATGATGCATGGTATGGGAGGTCAAGTGCGCCTTATCAGCATTTTTCCATGGCTGTGTTTCGAGCTGTAGAAAACAGACGCTCTCTTGTTAGATCTGCAAATACAGGCATTAGCGGATTTATCGATCCTTGTGGCAGAGTTATTGATAGAACAGACATATTTAATGAAGCAGTAATAACAAGGGCTATGCCTGTTATGTATAAAAAAAGTATTTATACTCAATACGGTGATATATTTGCTGTGGTTTGTGTTTTATTTGTTGTTTTAAATTTTATAAAAAGAAAAAACAAGTAACAAAAGGGGAAAACATGTCTTTAGATCTTAAACAACGCATTGAAGAATATAGTAAAAAAATAGAAGAATTAAAAGGTTGTCTTTGACGTTGAGGGGAAAAAGATAAGACTGAGGGAAATTGAAAATATAATGGGCCAAAAAGAGTTCTGGGATAATTCTGAAAAAACGACCAGTATACTTAAGGAAAGGCGAATTCTCTCAGATGAAATTAACAGATTAACGTGTCTTGATGAAAATTTGGAAGACAGTGCCATTCTTCTTGACCTTGCATGCGAAGCGTCCGATTCGGAAACCATGGATGAGGTCGCATCTCAGCTTGATGACATTGGCAAAAGGATTAAACAGCTTTCCATATATATTATGCTTAATGATCAGGAGGATACAAACAATGCGATTCTCTCGATTAATGCCGGTGCAGGCGGAACCGAAGCCCAGGATTGGGCCGAAATGCTTTTCCGGATGTATGCAAGATGGATTGAACGCAAGGGTTTTAAAACAGAAATTATAGATTTTCAGGCCGGAGATGAAGCGGGGATCAAGAGTGTTACGTTTACAGCAGAAGGCCAAAATGCCTATGGATATTTAAAAACGGAAAAAGGGGTTCACCGTCTTGTAAGGATTTCTCCATTTAATGCAAATGCCAAGAGACATACGTCATTTGCATCGGTATTTGTATACCCTGAACTTGACAATGAAATTGTCATTGATATTGAAGATAAGGATATCAGAATTGACGTTTACCGCGCAAGTGGTGCTGGTGGACAGCATGTAAACAAAACAAGCAGCGCGATTCGTATTACTCATATGCCTACCGGAATTGTTGCTCAGTGCCAGCAGGAAAAATCTCAGCACAGAAACAAAGAGCTTGCCATGAAGGTATTAAAGGCGCGTCTTTACCAGCTTGAAAAGCAGAAGCAGGAAGATGAAGTTCAAAAAATACATCAAAGCAAGGATGAAATCGCATGGGGAAGCCAGATCAGATCCTATGTTATGCATCCCTACCAGATGGTCAAGGACCATAGAATCAATCTTGAAACAGGCAATGTGGCCGGTGTACTTGATGGATCGCTGGATCCTTTTATAGAAGGTGTTCTGATGGCAGGTAAATATTAATATGGATCCCATTGAAATCATTTCCAGGTTTTATGATAACAACTCGAAAGCATTTGACATATTGGTCAAACATGGTAAAGACGTGACCCGAAAAGCGCTGGAAACAGCGCATAAGGTATCTCATCTTAACCCAAACATCTATTTTATAAAAGAAGCAGCCATGCTCCATGATATAGGCATTTACATGACGCATGCGCCTGACCTGGGCTGTACAGGTCCTCATCCTTATATCTGTCATGGGTATCTTGGAAGATCATTGATGGATGACATCGGCTTGCCGGTCCACGGTCTGGTCTGTGAGCGTCATGTGGGGGTGGGGATAACCATCCAAGACATAAAAAAACAAAACCTTCCGCTTCCCGTTCGGGATATGCTTCCTGTTTCACTTGAAGAAAAGATTATATGCTTTGCCGATAAATTCTATTTTAAAAGCAAGGGTGGGTCAAAAGGGCAACTGACGGTTAAACATATCAAAAAAGCGGTTAACGCTTTTGGCAATGATAATGCAAATAGATTCCAGGCACTTTTGGACTTGTTTAATGAGCCATTATCAACATAAGCCAATTTTATCCCAGACTTTTTATCCTGTCCATTCTGCTCATGGTTTTTGTTATGCAGATACCGTATTTTTCATTTTCAACAATTATTGTGCCTTTGGCGATAAGTTTGTTATTTACTAAAATATCAATAGGTTCGCCTTCAAGATTGGAAAAAGTAACCGCATCTCCCGGGTTGAGTTCAAGGAGTTTTTGTATCTCTATTTTTGTTCTGCCAAGCTCAGCAGTCATCTTGAGTGGGATGTCAAGAAGCATATCAATGTTGGTTTGGCATGGGTCAGGGTCATTTATATTATTATTTTCTATATTATTTGCTTCTGTATGGTTTTCTTTTGGCTGTTCATTCCTGTCGTCCTTCTGCTGATTTTTCCCCTCCGGGATTTCATTGGCTTGTTTTTCCTGGGCTGTTTCATTTTTAACATCTTCTTCAATTTTGACGCAAACTTCTACAAAAACACAGTGCTTTTCATACTGGAATGCATAACGCTCGTACCTGTCCATGTTAAAGGTTTGAATTTTAAAATCGTTTCCGGCTGTTATAGCCGGTGTAGACATTTCACATTCAAGTCCTGAATCACAGAACGCCCCTTTCAGATTTTCTCCAACAATATGGCTTATTTCTCCAACAACATCTTTGATCTGGTCATTGCTTTCAATCGCCGCTTCCTTGATTCCAAGCAGCTTTGCTGTTATAATGCGGGCAAATTTGTCACTTACCTGAATGCTGATACTTCCGGTTACCTGTCCTGCAAAATTTAAAACGCCTACTTGACTTGCTCCGTCTTCAAGTTGAAGAGATTCTGTATCAGCAAACTCCAGTTCCATTGAAAGCATTTTATCAAATAATTCTACTACGGTATCGCCGGTTGAAGAGATAATATCCAGTTTTTTGAACTTGGCGATGTCTATACTTGAAACTTTGCCTTGGTGTTGAGAAACATCCTCCTTTATGTTGCTCAGCTTTACAAATATTTCTATAAATACTTTATGTTCCATGCATGAAAAATTGAATTGTTCAGTCCTGTCCATATGCATCGATTCAATCTCAAAATCCCTGCCCGTTGTAATCGATGGTGTGGAAATAACGCAAGGTATCCCAGCGTCATTAAAATTTGATTTTAAATTTCCTCCAATAATATTACATAGTTCAAGGATGACATCATTGACTTCTTCTTTGTTTTGAATTTCTTGTTCTTCTATGTCGAGCATGGAAGCGGTCATCATGCGTGCAAATGCTTCGCTGGTGTGGAAATTGATACTTCCCGTCAATTTTCCCGCAAAACTCAGTGAGCCAGTGATGCGGGCGTCATCGAATTCCGGCTGTTTATCTGAGTCTAATACATCTAACTTCAAAGAGATCATGGTTTCGAACAAATCAAGTGTAGCTTCAATCACAGGCGTTTTTATATCAAAGTCTTTTAACATGTTCATAATACTATTTTTCCATGATTTACTTCATGTATTTTATAAAAAAGTTACTCAACATCGGGCAGATGGGTATCATTTTGGTATTTATGGAGCTCAATGATGCTGCCGAGAATTATTTTGCAATTAAGCTTACAATGACATTTGCATGAATCATGCCTTGATAACAATGATATCATTTTAAGATGGTGGTTTAAAAACAAAACATGCAAAAAAATAGGTAACTACCCAGCCACCGATCTACGCTGATCATCACTGATAATTTTTCGAACTACTCATGTCCAAAGTTAAGGGGTTCAATACTATCTGTGATTTCTTAAACCTATCTGCGTTGATCTGTGTGAATCTGTGGCTGAATAGTAACTGCCGAATGTCATAAATTTGACAACCGGTCAAACACAGATGTGTTGAAAAAGGACGGAGGGTAATTTATGTTTTGTTTGGTGCTATTTTATCAGAAAATAATGTTTTAATGCCTGATTCATTTGC
>JAGVGX010000250.1 GCA_020056865.1 Desulfobacterales bacterium | reverse complement strand
TTTATATATACTTTTTTTTGAATATGCAATAAACAAGTCAAATGAAAAAAAATTATAAAACGCATCCATGAAAGCATGGATCATAAAATGACACTGCCTCAATAGATAATCAACATATACATATTGCAGTATCATTATAGCATTGCAACAAATTCTTGACTTAAAACAATGAATCAGATTTACTAAGCATAGTTTTATATATCTATAATATCAAAATAAAAATAAAACCATTAGAAAAATGGCTATTAAAACAAACCTTTCCGACAGATGGAGAGTTAATAAATCTCTGTCTAAACACATCGAGCTTGCAAATACATTAAGGGCCATGAGAAAAATTTTTGGCTATCTGGATTTTGGTGTAAAAGTGGTATGGTCAGGGATGTCTACAAACAAAGAATTCAACCTGATCGAACTACCCCCATCACTTGTATCAGGCAAATATCCCATACCTGGAGACAATATGGATATACTTATAGGGTATGGCATCCACGAATCCATGCATATCGTTGAAAACAGCAGATATGTAAGAGACTACCACTACCGGAAGCACAATGATCAACAGGAGCAAAATTTAGTACTTCAGCTTGTTGAAATATGCGAAGACATCCATATAGATGGCGTTGCAAGAAAAAAAGGAATGCTGGGAAACTATGTTCAAAAATACAGGCAGTGGTGGAATGACTATGACACCTCAGAATTATCAAAAGCACTTCCATCTTTAGAACAGGTGCTTGAAGGCTTTCTGGACATTATACTTGACATTTCTTATCCAAATACATCCCATTTGGATTTAGAACCATTAAAACAGATAAAGAAAACCGATGAGATTAACACAAACAAGCTTGCAGATATTCTATGTGCCGGAGATAAAACATTAAAATTTGCATTCCATCATGTTTTTGTTGATATTCTTCCTGAATGTGAAAAACCTTTAAAGGCTATGCTTTTAAATACATATGATATCATAGAAAACAATCCCAGAGATCGTGCCTTGTTATATGATGACATATGGTCAACATGGGGGCATTTGTTTATTAAATGGAGAAATGATATTATTGCATTTGAAGGCGCTTTGGACAAGGACACATCCGATACACCCATTACATATTCACAAGCCGCATTCCTTCCTGACGGCGGCCTGTCACCTGAGCTTGCCGCAGAAGTTAACAAAAACCTGGCAGATAATGAAGATGACTATAACACGCTGCTGGAGTCATCATTAGGATCTGTTGGCGGTGAAAATCTTAAATGGGCGCTATTTCCAACAGACTATAAGGTATCAGACATCCCATGTAAAACACCGCCGGATATCCAGCTTGCTCAAACACTAAAAGATATTTTTACCCTTCAGCAAAATGAAGCAAAAAAAATAAGCCGGGGACTTGATAGCGGTAAAATTGACAAGCGGAAACTGTACCGCATTGCCACAACTGAGTTGATTTTTAAGGAAAAAGAATACGACAAGCAGGCCTCATGGGATATAACAATTCTCGTTGATGCTTCAAGCTCCATGGCACCTAGCTGGGAGCTGATAGAAAGTATTTTTGCAACACTTGTCAAGGCTTGGCAATCGCATAAAAACACCCTGAACCTGTATGCGTATGCAGAAAAAAAAGGAACCTCGGTCATTACAAATCTTTTACACAATAACAAGCTGTTTACTATTGTTCCTTCAGGCAATACACCGTCCGGTCAGGCAATCATATCAACAGCCATGCTAATCCCAAAAGGAAACCGACGGATGCTGCTGCACATCACCGACGGGAAAATCAACGTGGGCGTTGATATTGATTTTGCTATCAAATTTTGTGAAAAAGAGCGCATTGATCTGTTAACTATCGGAACAGGCATGCTCGACATTATAGAACTTCATAAGCGATATGGGGATGATCGTTTCCAGATTATAAATACACTTAACGAGTTGCCGGATGTGTTGACATATCTGTTTAGAAAAAAACTGCTGGGGAAAAGATAATAAAAAATATCAGGCTTGATGCGTATCCAGCGACATAGCCAATTGCTTTCCAGCTTCAAAAGCTTGATCAAGGTAAGATGGAAACTTTAAAATATCGTCCTGAAAATCAAGGCCTCGATATAAAAGCGCTTTCCACAGTTCCATATCAAGAACATCGAAAAAATATTTTACTGTCAACAAAGAACCATCAAAAAGCTTTTTTCCACGCGTAGCACCTGCTGCGATAAAAAGGCCTTTACGTTAAAAAAAATTATATCTCAAGTTCAAGCCCAACAGGGCAATGATCTGATCCATAAGCTGTGTTATCAATAAAGGCGTCTTTAATCCATCCTTTTTCAACAATATCGCGGGTAACAAAAAAATAATCGATACGCCATCCGATGTTTCTGTCTCTTGCTTTAAACCGATAGGTCCACCACGAATATTTAACCATGTCCGGATACATATAACGAAACGTATCCACATATCCATTTTGGATCAGGCGATCAAGGCAGTCACGTTCAATCCGCAAAAAACCAGAGGTTTTTTCATTGGCGTTGGGATTTTTCAAATCAATTTCATTATGAGCTGTATTATAATCACCTGTTATAATAAGACTTTTACCCTGATTCTTCAAATTGTCGGCATAGGAAAAAAAGCTTTCATAAAAATCCAGCTTGTACTGCAATCGCTCACTACTCATCTGACCGTTGGGAAAGTACACATTAAATAATATAAAATCATCAAACTGTGTTTCCACAATTCGGCCTTCATCATCAAACTGAGATGTTCCCATACCAAAAGCTATTTTTTTGGGCTTTATCCGGCTGTAGGTTGCAACACCACTGTACCCTTTTTTTGCCTTTGCATGGGACCAGAAGGAATCGTAGCCATCAATACATCTCATTTCATCGGTCACCTGTGGCTCCTGAAGTTTTGTTTCCTGTAAGGCCACAACCTCTGCATCGAACTGATGAAACGATTGAAAAAAGTTTTTTTTAATCGCTGCCCTTAACCCATTGACATTCCAGGATATCAGTTTTATTTTTCTTTTTTTGTGCATCAGGTATCCGTAACTTCAAATCTGTTTAACTCAGGATACCATTAGCCTCTTCAATCGAATGATATCCATATCTTTTCGATGTTTCTTCAAGTATCACTTTAGATCCATTGATATGTTGTGACTTCATTTTTTTTACGCTGTCATATAAAAGCCGCAGGGTGTTTAACGAATATGTACTCAGTTCGCCCTGGTAATACGTCATTTTTGAAGTTGAATAAAGATTGTCATCCATGCTTTCTAAAGTTCTGCCTCTTTTGATAATGTTGGGATATTTTTCAACCAGTTCTTTTTCCCACTCGTAGACAATTTCAAGTATATGATCGATTAATTTGGGTGTTTCAGGATTAACAGGAGGAAGCAGGTGCTTAATTTTGGCATACTCTGCAGGCGACGTTGAGGCCATCATTCTTGCATATTTTTCAGTCAGCAGGTTCCTGCCCTCTTTTTTTGCGCTTTTAAGATCATTTAAATAACTTTTTAAAACATCTTCATCCCAGCTTTTAAACTGGCTCGATCGCATAATATCAAACGTTTTGGGGTCCTCCTGGCAAGAGGCTCTTTGACCACCAGCGTTGTTCACCCCCTGAAACATATCCCATTCTGCAGCAACAATTTTTTTTATCAATACATCTTTATTGTCTTTCATAATAAAACCTCATTTGATGACACCATAAAAAATTAAAAAGAAGTTAATATTATTACAAAACAAACCCCTACCATAACCCTCCGACACTTACAATAAACCTCTTATATGATTCTGCAATTTCTCTTAATCTGTTAATTACCTCATCAGGCTGCCTTTCCACTCTTTCATATTCCCATGGCTTGCCCATTGCCAGATATTTACCAATGGGAAGCGGATTAAAAGGAAGTAGATCGATCCGTTTGACCTTGTCTAATGGAGACAAAAATTCAACGGTTTTTCGAATATTATCCTCATCATCATTATATCCAGGAATCAAAGGAATATGAACGGCTATTTCCCGTGTATAGGCTTTATTGAGTTTCACAAAATTTTCAAGTATCAGTGTATTTGGTACACCGGTTCCCTGCTTGTGTTTATCACTGTCCATATGTTTGAGATCGCATATCATAGTGTCACAGCGGCTCGCCAGCTTCCAAACATTTTCAAATTTGGAATGCAAACTGGTTTCAATGGCTGTATGTACACCGGCATCCTGACATCGTTGAAGCACATCGACTGTGAAATCTAACTGGAAAAGAGGGTCACCGCCACTAATTGTCACACCGCCCTCTTTTGATTTTGAAAAAAAATATTTATATTTCATAATCTGGTTAAACAGCGCCTCGGCAGTCATATAAGCACCAACAACTTCAATTGCTTTTGGCTTGCAAACTTTAACGCAATCTAAGCACTGGTTACATTTTTCATATATGATCTTGTGTTCCTTATCCATGGTAAGAGCCTTTTCAGGACAGGCAGCAACGCAATCACCATGATCCTTGCAAAGCAGTTTTTTAAACCATATCTCAGGTTTAGCAATAAGCGTTTCAGGGTTTTGGCACCATTGGCACCTTAACACGCACCCTTTTAAAAACACAATCAGTCTGGCTCCAGGTCCGTCATGCACTGCAAACTGTTCAATTGCCTTAACTACACCAGTATTCTCCATATTGATCTCCCTTTAAAAATTAATATGCCTTGTTGTTGCTAAATGCATATTGTAATTACATTATTTATGTTAACATTTTTTTATCAGAAAAAAAATTGAATTGCAAATGATATACGTTTAAAGTAACCTTACAAATTAATTAATCATATTAACAAGTAAGGAGAGTCAAACATATTGGATAAAATTAGAAACAGACTGGTTAAGCTTAAAAAAATACTATCAGATAATGCCCTTGATGCCCTGATGGTACTTACACAAGAAAACCGTTTTTATCTTAGCGGTTTTTCAGGAGAAGACACCCAGTTTGACGAATCTGCTGGAGCGCTTTTTATTACTCAAAAAACACCCGTTCTTGCAACAGACTCACGATTTGTTCTGCAAGCTGAAAACCAAGCCCATGAATATCATGTTATGTGCTATAAGGAAGGCTTGTCAAAAGAACTTCCTAATATCATGCGAGAAAATAATATTAAACGCCTGGGTTTTGAAAGTGGGCGTATGTCATATCTGCAATATAGAAAAATATCCGATGAAATTAACCAAGCTGGATTAAACGTTAATTTAATTGAAACAGAACATATAGTAGAAAACTTTCGCTTAACAAAAGATCAGGCTGAAATCAGTCTGATTCAACAATCGCTGGCTATAGCAGAGTCTGCATTTGCATCCTTTAAAGAAGGTATTACATCTGGTATGACGGAAAAAACAGCCGCATGGCTTCTTGAAAAAAGTTTGCGCGAAGCAGGCGCCGATGCTGTATCATTTTCTGTGATTTGTGCATCAGGTGAAAACAGTGCCATGCCTCACGCCATCCCCCAAAACAGAAAACTTAAAAAAGGCGAGCCAATTTTATTTGACTGGGGCGCAAAATTAAACGGGTACTGTTCAGATATTTCAAGAACCCTTTGTATCGGCAAGCCTGATGAAACATTCAAAAAAGTATTTAATACGGTTTATGATGCGCAAAGGATGGCAATTGATGCTATCAAGCCTGGAATGACAGGCAAACAAATAGATGGCATTGCACGCAGTTATATTGAAAAAAAAGGATTTAAAGGCAAGTTTTCTCATGGTCTTGGACACGGGATAGGCCTGGCTGTTCATGAAATGCCGGGAATTAGCCCTCTAAAAGAAATGAAAATCGAACCTCATATGGTATTTACAGTTGAACCGGGAATATACCTGCCCGGATGGGGAGGCGTAAGGCTGGAAAACATGGTTGTTGTAAATGAAACCAATGCCGAAGTTTTAAATAATATGGCGTGCCAATGGAATTAAATCACCTGGTAGATCAATATTTAAATTATCTGCTTGTTGAAAAAGGCCTTTCAAAAACAACCATAGAGGCCTACAGCTTAGATCTGACCAGATTTATTGAATTTTTAAATAAAAAAATAAAAACCATTTCCGATATAACGCCCGACTTGATATTAAAACATCTTATTGCATTGAGAAATGCCAAACTCGCGGCAAAATCCAGAGCAAGGCATTTAGTAGCTATCAGGGGCTTTTTCAAATTTCTATTGCGGGAACAAATTATAAAAACAGACCCTGTTAAACATATTGACCTTCCAAGATTCGGCTTGCATCTTCCACATGTTATCTCATTAGAAGAAATAACACACCTGATAAACATTCCTGATTTAAATAAACCTGCAGGCGTGAGAAATGCCGCCATGCTTGAGCTGCTTTACGCGGCAGGTCTCAGGGTATCTGAACTTGTAAACCTTAAAATAAACGATGTTAACACCGAAGCATGCTTTGTAAGAGTCTTAGGGAAAGGCGCTAAAGAAAGAATTGTTCCCATTGGTCTTTATGCCAAAGAAAAAATAGAATTTTACATAGAAACTGCCAGGCACCACCTTTTAAAAAACCTGTCAAGCAGGTACCTTTTTGTAGCAAGAGCAGGAAGGCCAATGACACGACAGGGTTTTTGGAAAATAATCAAGCAATATGCAAAACTGGCAGGCATTAAAAATCAAATTGCTCCTCACAGCCTAAGGCATTCTTTTGCAACCCATCTGTTGGAAGGTGGTGCTGATTTGAGATCTGTCCAGGTCATGCTCGGCCACGTTGATATTTCCACAACCCAAATATATACCCACGTATCAAGGGAACATCTGAAGAACATGCACAAAAAATTTCATCCAAGACCTTAAGTATATCGCATCCCGTCATCATATATAATCATGTGGTATCATCCGGTCATCCTTGACATACGACGCATTTTTGTAATAATAAACCATCGAAATTATTACATTCACTATTAATCTTCTAAACGAACTAATGGAAGCTAACATTTGAATATTACAAGTTTAAATAATATAATATCAGGATATTGGAGCCAGGGAGACAAAGAACCCGAATTCGGCTTTGGTGCTGTAAAAAAGGCCATTGTCCGTGTCTCCCGTCCGATTTTTATTATTAATATAAACAACCAGATGGCCGTGGATCATCATGGAACCATTATTCTTGGGGGAAAAAGCATCCCGATTTCAGTGAACACCATGTACTTGCCTATGCCCCTGCCCTTTTACCTGAAAATCTTGGCGATCCTTTTTTTAAAAAAAACTACAATCTGAAATATGCCTATGTTGTCGGTGCTATGGCTAACGGGATTACATCGGCTCGAATGGTAGAAGAAGCAGGACGAGCAGGGATGATAGGTTTTTTTGGTTCAGCAGGACTTGAGCCTGATGACGTACTCAAAGCCATCATTCAACTAAAACAATCTTTAGATCATCTTCCATTTGGGTTCAATCTAATACATACACCTCATAATCCGGAATATGAAATGAGAATTGTGCAATTGTATATCGATTCAGGTGTCCGTCTTATCAGCGCTTCTGCTTACATAGACCTCACCTATCCCCTTGTGTATTATAGAATTAAAGGAATTCATCAAAATCAACATGGAGATATTATTTGCCCCAATAAAGTCATTGCAAAGGTATCACGTGTTGAGGTGGCTGAAAAATTTTTTTCCCCGCCACCTGAAAGATTCATTTCACTACTTTTAGAAAAAAAATTAATCACCGAACAGGAAGCTCAACTGTCAACAAAAATTCCTGTTGCAGAATCACTAACTGCTGAAGCTGACTCCGGAGGGCACACCGACAACAGACCCGCCATATCACTTTTACCGACGATGCTTGCGCTTAGAGACAGGATCGTTGACAAATATCAATACAAAAAACCTGTTTGTGTGGGCCTGGGAGGAGGAATCTCAACACCATTGTCTGCAGCAGCTGCATTTGCAATGGGTGCTGCTTATTTGCTTACCGGTTCTGTCAACCAGTCCTGTGTGGAGGCAGGGACTTCTGAAACCGTTCGAAAGATGCTCTCAGAAGCAGGTCAGGCAGATGTCACCATGGCTCCTGCAGCAGATATGTTTGAAATGGGTGTTAAGGTTCAGGTTTTAAAACGCGGCACCATGTTCTCTATTCGAGCACATAAGCTTTACAGGCTTTATAATGATTACGACAGATTCGAAAATATCCCCCAAAACGAAAAAACCATGCTGGAAAAAAATTTCTTTCAAAGTACATTTGATGAAACATGGCAGCGGACAAAGACTTTTTTTCTTAAACATGACCCCAAACAAATTGAAAAAGCGGAAAATGACCCCAAACACAAGATGGCCCTGGTATTCAGATCCTATCTCGGCCAAAGTTCAAAATGGGCAATAACCGGCGACCCCGCAAGAAAAATGGATTATCAAATATGGAGCGGACCTGCAATAGGTGCTTTTAACGAGTGGGTGAAAGGATCCTTTCTCGAAAAACTTGAAAACCGGAAAACAGTTGATGTTGCCATGAATCTTCTTTTTGGTGCTTCAGTGGTAACCAGAACCAACTGGCTTTCCAACCAGGGTATTGTTTTACCTGAAAAAATTAAAGGATACTATCCAATGGAGCTTTCTCAAATACATAAGCACATCAACCTCAAATAGACTGGCTGCAAAGCCTAACCCTTGCAAATTGTTTAGTTGGATACTATATTATTTATTTACAAATACGTTACATCAGCAAAAAAGGCTTGAATTGAAACAGCAAACAAAAATAATGCAAAACGCCTCTGTTGCCATCATAGGAATCGGGTGTTTTTTCCCTAAGTCATCATCATTGAAAGATTACTGGCGACTGATCTATCATGGGATAGATGGCATAACCGATATCCCTGAAACGCACTGGTCGCCTGAAGATTATTTTGACAAAGATCCAAAAAAACCTGACCACACGTACTGTAAACGGGGCGGGTTTCTTCCGCCAACGCTTTTTGATCCTGTTGAATTCGGCATCCCTCCATCTACGCTTGAGGCAACGGATACCACTCAGATTCTTGGTCTTATTGCGGCAAAAACAGCTTTAGATGATGCGGGCTATGGGAACGGCAAAGCGTTTAACAAAGACAAAACAAGCGTTATTCTTGGCGTAACCGGAACACAGGAACTGGTGATTCCTCTTGGCGCCAGACTCGGTCATCCCAAATGGCGAAAATCTCTTAAAGATTCAGGGATTTCCGATGAAAAAGCTGAAGAAGTATTACAACGCATATCAGACGCATATGTTTCCTGGCAGGAAAATTCTTTTCCAGGTCTTTTGGGAAATGTTGTTGCAGGCCGAATAGCCAATCGTCTTGATTTTGGCGGAACCAATTGTGTTGTTGACGCTGCATGCGCCAGTTCCATGAGCGCCATTCATCTTTCTATGATGGAGCTTTTATCCGGAAAAAGCGATATGGTTGTTACCGGAGGTGCTGACACGCTAAACGATATTTTCATGCACATGTGTTTTTCCAAAACACAAACACTTTCATATACAGGAGATGCAAAACCTTTTTCAAAAGATGCAGACGGAACCGTTCTCGGAGAAGGTATCGGCATCATCATCATGAAACGGCTGAAAGATGCGGAAAAAGACGGAGACCGTATCTATTCAGTTATTAAATCCATAGGGTCTTCAAGCGACGGCAAATCTCAAAGTATATATGCCCCCAGCGTAAAAGGTCAGGAAAAAGCCCTTCGCACAGCATACGAAAATGGCAATATTAAAACAGATACGGTTAAGCTGATCGAAGCCCACGGCACAGGGACTAAAGTTGGAGATGCCGTAGAGTTTCAGGCACTCAAAAATGTATTTGGCACATCATGTGCAAACGGGAACAAGTGCGCTATTGGTTCCGTTAAATCCATGATAGGACACGCCAAAGCTGCGGCCGGTGCATCCGGCATTATCAAAGCCGCACTTTCATTATATAATAAAATCCTGCCCCCAACCATTAAAGCAGATATTCCTGACCCCAAACTTGAGTTTAATACCAGCCCTTTTTATTTAAACACACAACTCAGACCATGGCTATCTGAAAAAAAACATCCGAGAAGATCAGGCGTCAGCGCATTCGGTTTTGGCGGAAGCAATTTTCATATTGTTATGGAAGAATATGAAAAAGATAAAAAAGAAATTTCATGGGATGGTTCTGTTGATATTCTGGCTTTTTCTGCACCCCATCAACAAGCTTTACTGGAAAAACTAAATACGTTTAAACAATCTTTGAACCCGGATATTTCGGATAAAGACATATCCATAACAGCTTTCCAAACACGAAAACAATTTTCCCACAAAGACCAATTCCGGCTGCTGATGGTTCATGAAAAGCCTTTAGATCTATTAAACAGCAGGGATAATCTTATAAAACTATTTGAAAATGCTTTAGACGGATTGAATAACAACAAGGGAGAACCCTCCTGGAACCTGAAAAATATTTTTTTTGGCAGCAACCAAACACAACAAAAAATCGGTTTTTTGTTTCCAGGACAGGGAAGCCAGTATGTTGGTATGGGTCGCGATCTTGTCTGCATGTTTCCTGATGCGCTGCATGTTCTTGAATGTGCAAATGACTGTTTTGATAATACCCTTAAGTTAAGCGATGCTATCTATCCTTATCCTGCAATGTCTGAACAAGAAAAAGATAATCAGGAAAATACGCTGCGGAAAACAGATATAGCACAGCCTGCCTTAGGAGCTGTCAGTGCAGCCATGCTCAAAGTCCTCGAGTATTTCGGCATAAAACCGGATGCCACATGCGGCCACAGCTTTGGTGAACTCACAGCACTTTATGCTTCAGGGTGGATAGATTTAAAAACGTTTATACGCCTTTCAATTTCCAGAGGCAAACTCATGGCCGCCAATAACAACGGCCAGGAAAAAGGATCCATGCTTGCTGTTAAGGCACCTGTTGATGAGCTTTTTGTTTTAATCTCAGATATACCTGATCTGGTAATTGCCAATAAAAACAGCCCCACACAGGCTGTGTTGTCAGGAACAAAAAAAGCTATAAAACAGGCACATTCGTTATGCAAATCAAAAGGGTACACCACTGTCATGCTTCCTGTATCTAACGCTTTTCACAGCCCACTTGTTGAAGGAGCACTCAAGCCTTTTTCAAAAATAATAAAAAAAGCAAAAATTATTCCTACAAATATTCCAGTTTTTTCAAATTCAACAGGGACATCTTATCCCCATGAAGAAAATAATATCAAACAGATTCTATCCGAACAGATTCTGCATCCAGTTGAGTTCATGTTGCAAATCAAAAATATGTATGACGCAGGCATACGTTTTTTTATTGAAACAGGCCCAAAATCAGTGCTTACAGGTCTTGTCA
>JAGVGX010000126.1 GCA_020056865.1 Desulfobacterales bacterium | reverse complement strand
GAAATTTACACCAGTCCGATTTTTGAAAACGGAGAGCTTATAGGCACACGCGGACTTGTCATTGACCTGTCTGATCGCAAGGCCATAGAAAACGCTTTAAAAGAAAGCCAACAGCGTTATTTCATGCTTTTCTCGAAAGCTTCCGATGCTATTATCATTGGACATCGACGAAAAGTAATGGATTGTAATGAAAAAGCACTCGAATTATTGGGCTGCACACGCGAAGATCTTCTGGATGGATGGATACCGTTTATAAAAGAAAACGATTTACTTTTTTTTGAAAAACTTGATTCTTATCAAGAAAAATTCAGCCAAGGCATTCCCGTAGTTGATGAGATAAAGCTTCGTAAAAAGGATGGAAGTGAATTTGATGCAGAAGTTACGATTAGTCAGTTTAATGCAGGTTCCCGAATACTGACACAGATTTTTATCCGTGACATTTCGTATCTGAAAAAAATTAATATTGAGCTTCGTGAAAAAGAAAGACGGATTTCTACTCTCATGAACAACCTTCCGGGTATGGCGTACCGCTGCACATATAACGAAAACTGGGATATTGAATATGTCAGTCAGGGTTGTTACGATCTGTTTGGATTTACATATGACTATTTTGTAAATAAAAAAGTAACATCATTTGAAACAATTTACCACGAGGATTTACATTATGTTAAAGAAAGCATACGACAGGCTGTTACTGCAAGAGAGCCCTATCGTCTTGTTTACAGAATTACAACCTCAAAAAAACATACAAAGTGGGTGCTTGAACAAGGAGAGGGCGTTTATAATGAAACCAACGTACCTATTGCGATAGAAGGCTTTCTGACAGATATTACCCAGCAGAAGGAATACGAACTGGAGCTGCGTGAAAGTCAAATGAAATACTATACCCTATTCTCGAAAGCAAACGATGCTATTGTTATCATGCAGGATGGTGTTTGTGTCGACTGCAATGAAAAAACACTACAGGTTTTTTCCTGCTCATTTGACGATCTTATTGGAAATCCGCTTCAAAAATTTTATCCTGAAATGCAAGATTCCACGAATTCTTCTAAAGAAGCCGAAGAAAAAAGAATTCAGAAAGCAATAAATGGAAAGCCCCAATCCTATAACTGGATTTTTATCCGTGCCAATCAACAGCAATTTCATGCAGAAGTTGGAATGAATGGATTTGAAGTTGGCGGCATGCGTTACATTCAGTTCATTATTCGCGATATTACCGAGAGAATTTTAAACGAAAACAAGCTTCGCGAAAGCAGGGAAAACTATAAACGACTGGTAGAAAGTATACCCGACGGAATTTACATTGTAATGAAACGTAGCTTTGTATATGCCAATAATGAAGGCTTTAAGCTATTAAGAGTAAAAGGAATAGAACAGTTATCTGAAGAGTATATAAATAGTCTTTTATCAGAAGAACAACGTCATGTTTTTTTGCAGTGTATTGATCGGGCAATCAATGGATACATCGTTCCATTCTTTGAATTAACCCTTAAATGGCCAGATACGGAAGAAACATCCCAGATGGAAATAAGTCTTGTTCAATATCAATATAAAAACGAAACCGCAATACAAGCGGTAATGCGTGATATAACCTTAAGAAAAGATTTTGAAAAAGAAAAATTAAGGTCAGAAATAATTGAAAAAGCCAACGTTCAGCTTCAGTTTGAGATGACTGAAAAACAAAAAGCCGAGAAAAAACTATTAAAATCACTTGAAGAAAAAGAGGTTTTGTTAAAAGAAGTGCACCACAGGGTGAAAAACAATCTACAGATTATCTCAAGCATTCTAAATCTCCAATCCTATTACATTAAAAATGAAGAGACAAAAGTAATGTTTCAGGAAAGTCAGGATCGGATTAAAACAATGGCACTTGTTCATGAAAATTTATATCAATCCAAAGATTTCTCGAGAATTGACTTGTCGTTTTATATCAGGAACTTAGTTAATAATTTATATCGATCCTATAACGTAGATTTGTCGAATATTAAATTAAATTTGGAGGTTAATCAGATTTATCTTAATTTAGATGTCGGAATTCCCTGTGGACTTATCCTGAATGAATTAATTTCCAATTCATTCAAATATGCGTTTCTGGGGCGGAAGGAAGGAAGTATTACCATTCGCCTGTTGGAGCTGAATCAGGAGACTTTCGAACTGGATGTGTCAGATGATGGTGTTGGAATGGATAAAAATGTTGATTTTGCCAACATCAAATCATTAGGACTTCAGTTGGTAAAGACACTTGTGGATCAGATAAACGGAGAAATTTCAATAAACACAGAAAACGGCACCCATTACAGAATCACATTTAAACCAAACTAATATGGCCAAAACGAAAGTGATCATTGTCGAAGACGAAAGTATCGTCGCAAAAGACATTCAAAACTGTCTAGAAAACCTTGGATATACAGTTCCGGCAATTGTTGCTACCGGTGAAAAAGCAATCCAGGCAGTTGAAGAACACAAACCAGATCTAGTACTGATGGATATCATCCTAAAAGGAGATATGAACGGGATTGACGCAGCAACATACATCAAAGATACCTACAACATTCCCGTCATCTTTCTGACCGCCAATGCAGATGATACAACCGTAAATAAAGCAAAGCTGGCCGAACCCTATGGCTTTATTATCAAGCCTTATCGCGATAAAGAATTACAGACCACCATTGAAATGGTGTTATATAAACACGAAAAAGTCGCTGAAATTAAGAAAGAGCGCGACTTTTACAATGCTATTGTAGAAAACAGAGAAGTAAAGGACAGCATTTATGTCCGCTCAGATTACCGTCTGAACCGCATTAAATTTGAAGACATTTACTTCATTGAAGCACTGAAAGACTATGTGATCATTAACACAGCAGATAATAGTTATACGACTCACACCACGATGAAAGAGATCATCAGTATTCTCCCCGCCCGCGATTTTGTAAGGGTACATCGCTCTTTCATTGTAAGACTGGATAAAATTTTCTCAATTAAATATCCGGATCTTGTCATTGAAGGAAAGAAAAAAGTAATTCCTATTGGTGGTCTTT
>JAGVGX010000282.1 GCA_020056865.1 Desulfobacterales bacterium | reverse complement strand
TGGTATTATCGCCCTGCTGATTATAAAAGCTCAAATCGTAAGCCAAAAACGATAGAATATATCCGTTCCAAATATGGAAGCGATAAAATTGATTCAAAATCTTGCTCTTTTGAATTGAAAAATTAAGAAAAAGTGCGAAAGCACTTTTTTTTCTTTGTTCATCTTAAAGCAGAACTACGAAAAAGCATCACTTAGCAATTGTTTATCAGTGCATTATAGCAATAATTGTATTGACTTGACGTAATTTTGTATCACTAACTTAAATCTTAAAACTATGTTCAATTCAATTTTAAACTTCGTCGTAGGTTCAGCCGCAACAGCTGGCACAGCGTCAACCTTAGTTGACCTTGATCCTAACAACTTCGGTTCTTTAGAAGAACTGATAAAGTACATCATCAGCATTGTTGGTGGAATTTTAGCAACTATCATCATCAATTTGCTCAAAAAAAAGTTCCCAGAATGGTTCCAAACTAAGGCTAAAATTTAGGCAAAAATCAAGACCGTATTAAGTCCGTATCAAGGCCGTATCAAGGCCGCTTAAATTGAGTCCAAAAAAGAGCTAAAAATCATCAAAAAAAACATCAATTTTTAACACAAAATTATCAACCAAAATCAAAATTTAATTACTAATCTTTAAAACCTTAAAAAAATGGCAATTGTTCAAAACCCCATCACCGGTAGAACCAAAAAAGCATTTGGATCTGCAGTTTTCTCCAAACAGTTTGGAAAAAACACCATGAGAACTAAACCTCTCGAAGTAAAAAACCCTAAAACGCTGAAACAAAAGATGCAGCGTGCAAAATTCTCTCTTATGGTTGTTCTTTCGAGAATGACTTTAAAGTTTATTCGTGTTGGTTTCAAGCAAATCGCAATCGAAATGTCGGCATTTAATGCTTTCATGAAAAACAATATCAGCACTGCAATCTCTGGCGTTTATCCTGCTTACACTATCAACTATGCAAACTTAATTTTTGCAAAAGGCACTTTAACTGGCGCTGACACTCCAACTGCTATTGCTGCTGCTGGCAAAATTATCAACGTTGATTGGGTTGACAACTCAGGCGAAGGTGATGCAGAAGCTACTGACACAGCATTAATTCTTATGATAAATGCTACCAAGAAAAAAGTAATGGCTGATACAACTACCAAAACTCGTTTGGATGAAACTTTCCAGAAAGTTGTTCCTGCTGATTGGGTAGGTGATGATGTTCATGTTTACATTTCTTTCATGACAGCAACTGGAATTAAGGTTGCTGACAGTACTTACATTTCTGTGGTTACAATTTTAGCTTAATTGGGTTAATGTTATAATTGTTTATTCCTGAAGGCAGTTGCTGGTAAAACCCTTCAACTGCCTTTTTTTCGGCTCAAGACCTAAAAAAACAAAACCGCAATAGCACAAAAACAAAATCTTAAATCAATAAATCATAAATCTAAAATAACAAACAAATGGCAAGGATCAAACAAGGTTTTCTCGGTAACGCATCAGGCAAGATCGGCACAGTCGTTTTTGCTAAATGGCGCGATTTACAAACTGCTCGTCAATATCAACCAGATATCCATGACGCAAATTCACCAGCACAACAGAAACAACGCTCACGCATGGTTTCTTTATTGCAATTTTTAAAACCCTTAAACAAAAACTTCATTCAGTTTTTCAATTCTTCAATAGATAAAGGTTCAACACCTTGGGCAGTGGCCATAAAAAATAATATGCCAATGGTAACTACTGAAGGAAATTTGGCATTAAGAGACCTGGTCCCTGGTGATCCAAATTGTCCAGCTTTCAAGATTGTTGAAGTAACCTACAATCCATTCATTGATTCCATTCATTTGGTTTATGAACCAGTTTCTCATCCGGAAATGTTGAACCCTTATCCTTATTTGGGAGCTTCTGTTCTTGGAAAATACAATTCTCCTGCAGGAACTCATGAATTTAATCTTAACCACCTTCTTTGCTTTTTGCCTCCTGGTCATTTTTGGTGTTCTATTTTTGATGGATATCTGGAACACGTTTTTGACAATTCATTCGGAAAAGGAATGATGTGGCTTGATTATTACGACACTTACAATTGGGATAAACACACCAATCCTAACGTAAATTTAACTGAACCCTCTTTTTTTGTGCCTGTTCCTACTGTTGATGGCTTCAATATGTCCGTAAAGAACAATATGGTTCCAGTAGAAGCCATCACAACTTCATACAATAAAGTTGGTGCCAATTGGTTTTTAAATCTCGTAATAGATCTAACCAAAACCACTGTTACAAGACCAGCAAATCACACAATTATTTTCTGGACTGCTGCTATGCAAAACGGTGATGTTGTTGAATCGGGTCCAATAGAATGGAATCTTGCTCATACTACTTTCAGAATAGATCTTGTCGTTAATCCATTCAAAGGAAGCTACGCTATCCTTTTTGCTGTTTTCAATAATACTGGTGAACAGGTTGGAAAGTTCAACCGTTTTTACATTGAGAAAGATTCTGATGGAATAATTCATCCTTACTTCGAGCAAATCTTCAAATGTGATTATGCTCATCCAGTTTCGTTCATTTTGTCAGGAAACAATTGTGGATTTTGTGGCAACATCGATGAACTCTTTGGAGAATTCATCGAGTTATGGAATCAAGGTTATAGTCATGATGGTAGTGAAAGTGCTTCAACATATGAATTTTCTTTATTCGTTGAACCTGTTTCAAACGGTGTTGTCCAGGTGAAAGGATTCTCTCGTATGGATGGTGAGTAT
>JAGVGX010000062.1 GCA_020056865.1 Desulfobacterales bacterium | reverse complement strand
GTAGCTCCGGCAAATGGTACTGGGGCTGTTCAAATCGTTCCACGTTTTAACAAGAGAAACTCAAATTAACTGGACACTAATGGTCAATTATATATTATTGGAGGAACAATGAAGAAGCACTTTCCAATTATTATCGAGCAGGATAAAGATGGTGTATTCATCGTGGAATCTCCTGTTATCAAGGGGTGCAGGAGCTATGGTCGGACCGTTGATGAAGCGCTGGAGAATATTCGGGAAGCGATCGAAGTTTGCTTGATGGATGAAACGCCTGATTTTGATAAAAGCATGACATTTGTGGGTGTTCGAGATCTTGAACTGGCGATGTCATGACGGATATCCCAACCATATCGTTTCGGGTTCTTATCCAAAAGGTCAAACGATTTGGTTTTGCACCAGTTCGGCAAAAAGGGTCGCATATTCGTTTTGTCCATCCTGATGGACGCAAGACAACCATCCCTGATCATGGAAATAATGATGTGCCTTACGGGCTTTTGTTGAAAATAATTCGATATGACCTGAAAATGGATGTTGAAACTTTTTTCGAAACGTGACACATCTTGACGACACAATCCTCAGTAATATGCCTTTTGTTTCCGAAACTTGTAACTCGCAACTCTAAACCAAGGTCTCACGGTTATCTTAAGTGGTGCACTTTGAAGTTGAATTCACCGTGTCAGGCTCAAATATCAAGAACAACCTTAACTAAAGTGGAGGTAATACGTATGAATACACTTAGCGTAAAATTTGAATTACCGACAATAGTTGCTTCTCAAGCAGGCTTAGACCTTGAGAATATAAATCAAGAGGTAAAACTGATGGTTGCTATGTTTCTTTACGAGCATAAACGCATCTCATTGAGTAAAGCCTGTGAAATTGGCGGCACGAGCCAATGGGATTTTTTTGAAGCCAACAGGCAACTAAAGATACCAATCCACTATACGCAAGATGATTTAAAGAAAGATATGGCGAGATTATCAGATGTCTAAATTCGTTGTTGCAGATTCATCTTGTTTAATCAGCTTGAGTAGAATAGGGAAACTCGAGGTTTTGCATGATCTTTTTGGGGGAATTATAATTCCGGAAGCCGTTTATTACGAAGTTGTGGTTCGTGGTGCAGGGAGAACAGGCGCGGAAGAAGTTAAAAAAGCAAAATGGATTAAAAAACAAAAGGTACAAAATGCATTAGCGGTTGGGGCATTCAAAGTAAATTTAGGAGCGGGAGAATCAGAAGCAATTGCTTTAGCTTCTGAAAGCAAAGCAGCTTTCTTAATATTGGATGATTTTAAAGCACGTCAGACCGCAGAAGAATTGTCCTTGGAAGTTATTGGAACGGTTGCTGTGTTACAAAAAGCTGAAGAAAAAGGAATTATAGACAATTTGCAATCTGTTTTGCAGGATTTGCGGGATGTGGGATTCTATTTTTTATCGCAATATGATAAGCGCTAAATGTTACAATTTACCCTGACCCCTGACCCCTGACCCCTGGTGAATAATTTCAACGAGTATCCGCCGGCATGGCCGTTGGCCTTTTCCCAAAACAAAACCTTCGCGTCCTTGGCGTCTGGTTTGCAGATCTGATCTAAGAATTGTAAAAGGTAAAAGGTGGAGACATGAATGTTTATCTTGATACAAGCGCTTTGAATAGGATTTTTGATGATCAATCGCAACCCCGGATTTTTCTGGAAGCGTCAGCTATGCTTTTAGTATTTGGCCTGATCGATAAGCGGATTATTTCGATTGTTTCATCGGAGGTGTTGATATACGAAAATTCACAAAACCCTTACGCAGAACGGCAGATATTCGCTACCTCAGTCTTGCAGAAAGCCCGCGTGATCTAGACGTTAAATAATAGTTTGGCAAAAAGGGCACAGGAGATAGAAGCCTTGGGAATTAAGGGCCTTGATGCTCTGCATCTGGCCTGTGCGGAAAGACTAAAGGCTGGCTATTTCGTTACGTGTGATGATAGAATAATACGAAAGTACACCGGCATGGTTATTGCGGTAAATCCGGTGGAATTAACAATGATCATGTTAAAACAGGAGGCAGGCAATGCCGACAGCTAAAAAATTAATGGTTCCTTCCAGCGAAGAGGTCAGAAGCGAAGCGGTTCAGATGCTCATCAAGCAGATGGGCATTACCAAAGCGGCCATTTTCATCAGGGAGAACATGGCGCAGAAAATTGATTACCTGAAAGTAAAAAATGAACTTTTTGCGGGAAAATCGGCGGCTAAGTTGTACGCGGAAATAAAAAACGTGAAAAGTGATGGGTAAACAGTAAACGATCATAATGGCCACCGTGATTGCTTACCCATCACCCATGACTCGTCCCTAAACCCTAAACCCGTCACTTGTTACTTGACCCTAAACCCTCAAAGCCAAACCTTCGCGTCCTTTGCGTCTTGGCGGTTCAAATTGTTTTAAACCGGAGAACACCCGCTGTGCACGCTTTGCACGAATGTCCCCCAGGCGTACCTGTCCCCTGGTGAATAATTTCAACGAGCTGCTGCCGTCAGGCCGTTGGTCTTTTCCCTGATCGTTTTACCCGATCGGGGAAAAACTCAAAACCAATCCTTCGCGCCCTTCGCCTGCCCCGTAGCTCCGGAAGATGGTACTGGGGCGCCTTCGCGGTTCAAATTGTTTTTAACCTTGTACACGCTCAGCTCGAACGTTCCCCAAGTCGTACCCAAAGAATGTTTTTTTCAAACTCTGAAACCTCTGTGCTCTGGTTTGAGAGATTAATCGGGCAAAAGGGGGTGTTGATGCAAAGGTCTCAATATGACAATCAATAAAAAAGAATTGATAAAAAGTGTTCGGAAGAATTTACTACCAAATGGATTGATATCATAAAGGAAATTAGAAAATGGATAAAAGAAAAGCTCCTGAAATAGTGATTAACTATATCGATTTTCTCAGAAAAAGAGATCCTGGTATCAAAAAAGTTTATCTTTTCGGCTCTTATGCTAAAGGAACGGTCAGCGCCGACAGCGATATAGACTTGGCTATTGTATTTGAAAATCTTTCCGACACTTTTGATATGCAAGTTCTTTTAATGAAGCTTAGAAGAAAATTTGATAATAAAATCGAACCACATGTTTTCAGGAATTCCGATTTTAATGCTTCCAACCCTGTTGCTAATGAGATACTTAAACATGGCGTTGAACTTTTTTCGGCCTGATATTCATAATAATTGTTCCAGGCATGATACAGCCTTACAACCTCCCTGCGATAGCATGTCAGCTTTTTAAGAATTTTCCTTCCTGCCCCGTTAAATTCCAGAGGACTATTTAACCGGGGTCAAAAATTCTTAAAAAAACTCTGAGCCCTGGTTTGTTTCAGTCAAGTACTTTTCTACAGAGGCATTGCTTTTAAGGGATAGCGATCTTGAATGCAGCACCTTATCCAACTCTGGTTT
>JAGVGX010000190.1 GCA_020056865.1 Desulfobacterales bacterium | reverse complement strand
CTCCTAAATGTCCGATCACTTACCCCTAAAACCCGCGCCGCTTCCTCCTGACTCAACCGACTCTCGTTCCATCCAAAATAAACTTCTTCAAATCGCATCTCCCGGATCTCCTGTAGCATCTCTGTCCGTCTCATCCATCACCTCCATCGGTGACTATAACAAACCGGACATATCACGTGTTACTAACAGAAAAGTAAATTAATATTGCTAAAAAAATAATTTTTGCTATACTTACATAAAATTATGAGTAAAAAAGACCTCATTCAACAATTAGAAAAAGAGCAGAACTCTCGGCTTATTACTTATGTCACTGGCGATAGGCAGCCTTTTGCCACAAGGATTGCAGGTGATGTTGTACCACTGTTAAGTAGACATCTTGAAGAGATTGGCAAAGTAGAGAAGATAAGTTTGTTCTTATATACAAGTGGCGGCGATATGTTGGCGCCAATACGCATAGTTAAACTGATTCGTAATCACTGTGATACATTTGAAGTATTAGTGCCCTATAAAGCACATAGTGCTGGAACACTTATTGCGCTTGGAGCAGATAAAATTGTTATGGGGAAGCTTGGTGAATTAACACCGGTGGATCCTACTACGGGGCATCCTTTTAATCCACAAAATCCTGCTGACCCCCAGCAGCGGCTTGAAGTGAGCGTGGAAGATCTGAATTCGTATTTTTTATTTGCAAAAGAGAAAGCCGGCGTAAAACCGGAGCAAATGGCAGATGTTTATAAAATGCTGGTTGAAAAACTACATCCATTGTCTATTGGTAATGCATATCGTGCATATAGGATGGCTAAGCTTTTGACTGAAAGACTTCTCTCTCTCCATATGGATAAAACAAAAGAAAGTCAAAAAATAAAAAAAATCATAAATGAAATTACAGGAGATATAACCATACATGCTTATCCTATTGACCGGGATGAGGCAAAAGAACTCGACCTTAAAATAGATACACCCAAAGCCTCAGTTGAGCAACTTATCTGGCAGCTATATGAAGAATATGCCACGCCAATGAAACTCGGACAGCCATTTCAGCCTAACGAGCTTCTTGCTGGCAAGGATATGGCTGAGATACGAAATGCAGGAGCATATATCGAAAGTGCGGAATATACTCATCAATTCACTTTTACTGGGAAGGTACAGAAAACTATTCGCGATAATAAACCGGTGATTGATATGAACATTGATTCGCAATCATGGATTGAGGAATAATTTTATGGACACTACATACCAAGAAAATAAAATGTTTTTTCAAGATTGGCTCAAGGTATCTGACTGTATCAACATATTCAGAAAATTTACTGCTGAAAATGTCTCAACGGTAGACGATTTTGCAAAGGTTTATCCTCCTCAAATGACACCATCAGGGGGGTGGTATTTTTACTTGCCTGTTCCAGAAAATCTTTTTAATGAACAAGGGGCAGGACAGGCATTACCTCGAAGACTTACCGATCCTTTATTCGGTCGCGAAGAGCTAAATCATAGATTACAAGAAATGGCTACTGCTGTCCCTTCCATAGAACAAGTGTGGGAAATAACAAAGAAGTTGCCATCATTATCAAAGCTCCTATCAGAGGAAAGAGATAATGAATAAATGCCAAAGTATTTTCTTGAAACAAGTGCATTTCTAAAACGATATAAAGATGAGGCTGGTTCTGACATAGTAAACAGCCTCTTTATTAACGGACACGAATTATTTTATTTAAACCTTGCCATTATTGAGATACGCAAGGTTTTTTATCGTCTGCAGAAATATCCCCTCCAACAAGATGATCCGATTACTAAAGAAGAGTTTAATTCTCTTAACAGCCGATTTGCAGCAGACATCCTCCAAATGCAAAGAATCGAATTTACCGAAGAAATGATAGAACAAGCAAATGCTATTCTTGAAAGAGTATGGGTTCGTAGTATTTTTGATTTAGCCCAACTTTCAGCTTACTTAATTACTAAGAAAGAATATCCTGATATTGTTTTTGTTTGTTCGGATGAACGTTCAAAATTAATAGAGGGTGTTAAGCAATTTGTTCGAGAGGGGGACATTATTGTTCCTGGGGGTATGTGAAAGCTTTAAAAACAGATCGACGAGATAGTCTGTAAACTTCACAGTATCACCTGTCTACGTGCCACACACAGGCAGACACCGGAGGAAATAGAGATTGTGGAAAACTCTAGTAAAAAATAAGAGCTTTTGGCCTCAGGGCATTCTCTCCTACGCTAAAGCCCGGGATTTGCTTTTGCCGTGGCTGATGAGCGGTGCGATTGACCCCATTGGATATAACAAATTATCTAACGGGATTGAGGTATAAAGTTATGAAAAAGAATAAACAGATTGCTAAACAAAATAGTTTCACAGAATTTCTACTCTATACTACACCAAACGGGAAAGTGAAGGCCGAGATATTTTTACATAATGAAAATATTTGGCTTACACAGGCGAAAATCGCCGAACTTTTTGGCGTGGAGAGAAGCGTAGTCACGAAACATCTTCAAAATATTTTCCAGGAAGGTG
>JAGVGX010000202.1 GCA_020056865.1 Desulfobacterales bacterium | reverse complement strand
GGTGATTTTCGTTATCATGATGCAAGATCTGCAGAAGATAACGATCGAGGGCTTATTGACATCGGACATTTTGCTTCAGAATACCCTGTTGTTGAATTGCTTGCCAAAAGACTTGATAAAGCTTTGTCCAAAGCCGGCATCGATGTTACCATTGAAAAAAGCAGCATTGAAAAAGATCCTTTTATGATAATGTAACAATACACAAACTACTTTAACATATCCGAGATAGATAATAATGCCTGAAAATATGAAAGAACAAATAAAAAATCTTGTTAAGCTCCAGAACAATGAACTGTGTTTTGATCGCATTCAAGTTGATCTGCTTGATATTCCCCGTAAGATAGAGGTTTTTGATGTAGAACTTGAAGCTTTTAAAAAGCAGATCACAGCAGATACATTTGAAATGAATGAAGTAAAAAAAACATATCGATCACTTGAATCAGATACAAATGAGAATCTTTCCAAAATAAAAAAAAGCGAAAACAAACTTGGATCTGTTAAAACAAACAAGGAGTATCAATCCTCTTTAAAAGAAATTGATGATTTAAAAGCAAGCAACTCAAAGATTGAAGATCAAATGCTTCAGTACCTTGAACGTATGGAGCAAATCGAGAGCATTATTGAGGAGAAAAACGAACGTTATTTAACGCTTTCCAAGCAAACAGCCCTTAAAAAGGAAGAAATAAGACGACAAGAAGACACTGATCAAAAAAAGCTTGAAGCGTTAAACAAACAGATTAACGAAGTTACCTTATTAATTGATCTGGCATTGCTTGAAAAATTTTCCAAGATAAAGCGCTTCAATAAAAACAAAATTGCAATCGTTTCTGCTGTAGATGCCGTATGTTCTGGATGCAACCTGAATATCCCTCCCCAGATGTATAATGAACTTCAACGATTTGACAACTTGCACTTTTGTCCATTTTGTAATAGAATGATATATTGTGAAGAAAAAATAGAAGATAAAACAAGTTATTAAGGTTGGAGTTGACTAAACGGTCGCTGGATTTTTTTATCCGGAGGAAAGTCCGAACACCTCAGGGCAGGGTGCTCCATAACGTGGAGTCACGGTAACGTGAAGGAAAGTGCAACAGAAAGTATACCGCCTTTATTTGTAAAGCTGAAATGTTCAGTTGTATAAATAAAGGTAAGGGTGAAAAGGTGCGGTAAGAGCGCACCAGTTTTCTGGGTGACCAGGAAAGCTATGTAAACCCCACCTGGTGCAAAACCAAATAGAGGAGCAATTTAGGGCGGCCCGTCCGAGCTCCCGGGTAGGTTGCAAGAAGTGCCGGGCAACCGGTACTCATAGATGAATGACCGTTACCCGGCTCAGGGTAACCTGAACCGGGAACAGAATTCGGCTTATGGTCAGCTCCGGCCTTAAATTTATTTCAAATACCATATAAACTGACAATGAAAGAGACAAACCAGTTCAATTCAAGTTCTTTTTTTGAAGCTATCCATTTTTTTGCCCGCGAATATCTTATGTGCTGCGTGTATATTTCGGACTTTGATGTAACCAAATATGTGTTTACAAAAAAACTCTATTCAAAGCTTATCAGCAGCTCTCAGCTCCTGGAAGACTTTCTCGATTATCATGGCGCAAAAAACAATAAAGACTGGTATTTTTTCAGAGAGCTCACAGCCGCTGTCAGGCATTTAAGTCTCGGCTGCTACTCTCTTAAGCATATTGCAAATCGAATATCATTTTACCAGTTGGATAATATTGAAGATTTTCTTAATGATGAATTTGCAACACTTGATTTTCTTGCCCAGACGCTGATAGGCATTGCGCCTGTAATTATAGACGAAGCACGCCGCCTTAATATTCCAATTCCGGAAAACAGCTTTGATCCATCTGAATTCCCTGAAATCGTTACCACTGACCTACTTGAATACAACATTGACGATCAGGAGAAAGATCTGCAGAAAAAAAATATTATAAAAATTGCCAGTGAATTTTTAAGTATAACAAAAGACTTTGACAGGCTGGAATTTTTTGAACCCTATACACTGGAGCAGATACACACTATTGTCCCGGAAAGAATTAATGAGGTAAAAATCCGGCGTTATGAAATGCTGGTTCATAATTTACAGTCCAGCTTTGATACCAATGTCATACATGGGGGGTACAGATACGGCAATCGAAAACTTAAACAGCTCCGCAACCTGTTTTCTTTAGTGTTTCACCTGCTTCAAGCAATGGGAAGGTTATTGCATTTTTATGAGCGGCATCTTCTTAATGACGGATATAAGCATATATACAAAACGGTTCAGGAGCAGCTTTCTTCCTTGATCAATCCGGATGTCCTTCTTGACCGAACCATTAATTTCGGCCTTTTTTATTCGTGCAGCTTCCTTTCAACAGGTAAAGAACTTGCCCGAGAGATATTAAATGAGAATATCGAAAGATCTTCTATTACGGTAAAGATTCCCTTTAAACTTGGTTTTCACAGCAGACCCAGCCTGCTCGTTGCCAAGATTGTGCAAAATTATGGAGGGGAAGTTGTGATGTGTGTCGGTTCAGACAAATTTGACGCAAGCAGCGTGCTGGATATACAGTGGGCAGGTGGGAAGATCCAGAAAGAAAATATTACGGAAGTTACCTTTGAAGGCGATATAC
Source organism: Desulfobacterales bacterium (assembly GCA_020056865.1). Next base: position 1,709 of record JAGVGX010000202.1, on the reverse strand, counting down.
GCTCGCTACGGGACATTGAACTTTTGGCCAGTGTTAATTACGGTGAAGACACGATGGGCAAAGGCATCCCGCTTCCTAAAGAATTACAGCATTTAAGATAATACATATGGTTTCAGCAATCGTTGTTTCCGCCGGGAAAGGTGTCAGAATGAACACCTCAATGCGGAAACAGTATATTCTTCTCGGCGGATACCCGGTTCTTTATCATGCACTTATGGCGATTAATGCCAGCAGCGCTGTTGATGAAATGATTCTTGTAGTTCCTGAAGACGATGTTGATTTTTGCAGCAAAAACATTATCCAGCCAGCAAATCTTTCTAAAAAAATCCGTTTGGTTCCTGGTGGTTCAAAACGTCAGATTTCGGTTTACAACGGACTTAAAGCTGTTGACGAGAAAAGCCGAATTGTTATTATCCATGACGGTGTGCGTCCTTTTATCCGACATGAACAAATAGATGCATGTATAAAAGGTGCTGAAGAATCCGGAGCCTGTATATTGGGTCTTCCGGTATATGATACACTAAAAATTGTTCATCAATCGTGCTGGATAAATAAAACCATTCAAAGAGATGCTGTTTGGCTGGCACAGACCCCGCAGGCCTTTCAATACTCTTTAATTATGCGAGCGCATGAAAACGCAATGGCGCGGGGTTTAACAGGAACAGATGACGCCGCACTTGTTGAAATGATGGGCCAAAAGGTGAGAATAATTGAAGGTACCAGGCGCAACATAAAAATTACAACAAAAGAAGATCTTGAATGGGCAAGAATGCTGATTAACAAAAGCAACTCAGAAAAATAGGCAAACTTTAATTATGATAATCAGTAAACCCGTATGTTTTTTGCTAAGCGTTTTTTTTGTCTTAACGATAGCATCTTTTTATGGCGAGGTTTTTGCTGAAAATGCCGGATTGGATGCGACGGATGTAAGTGAAAAAGATGAGCATATGGATTTTGAGGATGAGTTTGAAAATTATGAAACCGTGTTGGTGTTTGATCCTCTTTCGGGTTACAACAGGTTCATGACAAAGGTGAATGACAAGTTATATATCTGGATATTAAAACCGGCTGCCAGAGGATATAGCAAAATAGTTCCTGAACCGGGTCGGTTGGCAATACATCGCTGTTTTAATAATATATTATTTCCTGTCCGGTTTGTTAATAATTTTTTGCAGTTTAAATTAAAACGTGCCGGCATAGAAATGGCCCGATTTGGTGTTAACTCAACAATAGGGATACTTGGCTTTACAGATCCGGCTAAATCTTGGTTAAAACTTGATCCCTACAGTGAGGATTTTGGACAGACGTTGGGTTATTACGGTGTAGGAAGCGGCTTTCATATTGTCCTTCCCATGCTGGGCCCGTCAAATATTCGGGATACGATAGGTATGGTGCCTGATTATTTTTTAAACCCGATAAATTATATTGATTCCCAGACAACCGTTTACGGCATTCACGCCCTGGAGAAGGTCAACTATACATCCCTGCATATTAAAGATTATGAAAATATAAGAAAAGATGCACTTGATTTTTATATTTTTTTGCGTGATGTTTATGAACAAAACCGTCAAATAAAAATAAAGGAGTAAACCATGAGAATACGTTATGGTCTAATTGTATTATTACTTATTGCAAATCCGGTTATGGCCGACAATAAACATGTTGCCAAGCAGCTTTTAAAAAGCACCCTTGACAATGCGATAGTGGTT
>JAGVGX010000117.1 GCA_020056865.1 Desulfobacterales bacterium | reverse complement strand
TATCATAACAGGAGCTGGATTCGTGATCATACTGTATAACGCTTTGTATATTTCGATGTTTCTTTTTTCAGCTCCAATCATTATATCTATGGTTGTGTCATCTAAAAAAAGGCGCAAAGCAGTCCTGCCCAGATTAGGGCTATACGGTCACCATGTGCACCTAAAAAAAAATACCAGGCCTCTATGGATTCACGCGCTTTCTGTTGGTGAGGTTCATTCAGCAGTGCCTTTAGTAAGAGAACTAAAACATCGCTTTAAAGACAGGCATATTGTTTTTTCAACAACAACCAATACAGGTTTTGAAATAGCAAACCGGTTATTAAAAGATGATGTAAATGCAATCTTTTTTTTCCCCTATGATTTTTTGTTTTCAGTAAAATATGTTGTAAAACATATAGATCCTGCGGGTGTTATTATTGTTGAATCGGATATATGGCCTAATTTTCTTTTTGAAATGAAGCATCGTAACATTCCTGTATTTTTGGTTAATGCCCGGCTTTCCAGAAGGTCTTTTGCAGGTTACAGATTGGTTTCTTTTTTTACAAAGACGGTTTTTTCATCGTTTGCAAAAATTTGTGCTCAGTCACAACAAGACGCCAGGCATTTTAGAATACTAACAAAGACGAATAAAAATATTACTACAACCGGGAATCTTAAATTTGATCAGGCACATGAACCTGTATCCAGCAAAGAACTGGAATCGATACAGCGGCGTTTCAATATTGGTTTAAATCAGAAAATATTGCTTGCAGGAAGCACCCATAAAGGTGAAGAATCTTTGCTGATGGATATATTCACAAGGCTCAGAAACAGTTTTGATGAGCTTGTTCTTGTTATTGCACCAAGAGACCCCAAACGTTCAGAGACTATTTGCAAGTTATATCAATCTGCCGGATTTTCCGTTATGCTGATGACACAGGCAGCAAAAACGCACTCGGAAACTAAAGCGGATGTTATCATTATTGATACACTGGGCGTGTTAAAAAAATTTTATGCCCTTGCGGATGTAGCAGTTATTGGTGGAAGCTTTACCCATCGTGGTGGGCATAATCCTTTAGAACCTGCTGCGTTTTCAAAACCAATCATATTTGGGCCGGATATGAGTAATTTTTTAGAAATAGCCAGTTTGCTGGTTCAATCAAACGGTGCCTTTCAGGTAAAAGATGCAACATCACTTTTTAAAGCAGTGGTGTCGCTTTTAGGAAATAGCAAATATGCTAATGAAACAGGTAAAAATGCATTTAATGTTTTTCTAAATAATAAAGGCTCTGTTGGAAAAACCGTGAAAGAAATCGTTAGTTTTCCATGGTAAACCTGTTAAACAAAATAGAGGATGTCATGTATGATCGTAAACATGATATCCTTTTTTCTTTTAAATCATTGTTAACAGCAATTGCCTCAGGGTATGAATGTATTGTTAGAGTAAGAAATACATTATATAAAAAAAATATTCTGCAAACAAAAAAGCTGCCGTGTACGGTAATATCTATCGGCAATATTACTGTTGGGGGTACCGGCAAAACGCCCATGACGATTTATGTGGCAAAACTTGTGAAAAAACTTGGTTACAAAGTAGCCATCATCAGCAGAGGATACAAAGGCAAACTGGAGAAAACTGGCGGGATTGTAAGCAATGGTGAAAATATCTTTGTTGACGCATTCGATGCAGGCGATGAGCCTTACATGATTGCATCAGAACTCAAAACGATTCCTGTTGTTGTGGGCCGCGACAGATTTAAAGCCGGTTCAATAGCGGTAAAGAAGTTTTCTCCGGATGTTATTATATTAGACGATGCATTTCAGCATTTAAAACTTTCACGGGACATCAACCTGATTCTTTTAGATCATGCACGTCCCTTTGGGAATCGTCATTTGGCACCAAGAGGTATCCTGAGGGAACCGGTTTCATCTCTTTTGCGCAGCGACGCTGTCATCTTTACACGGTCAGATTCAAAAGGCGCAAACTTTGAAAAAGACAGTTCTTTTATTCAAAACAAACCGATTTTTAAATCATTTTATAAACCCTATCTTTACAAAATAATACCTGGCAACCAAGACAATGGCATCTCAATTACAGACCATTTGCACCATGATTCTGTTGGATATTTAAAAGGAAAACATGTTGTCGCGTTTTCAGGCATAGCAAAAAACGATGATTTTTTAAATACTCTATGCAAACTCGGATGCAATGTAAAAAAACACATGACCTTTTCTGATCATTACCTGTATTTAAATAAAGATCTTGACGCTATTTTTGAGGTGGCAAAAAATGTATGTGCTGATTGTGTCGTTACTACTGAAAAAGATTATATGCGCGTTATGCATATGAGTCCATGGTCTATTGATCTTGCAGTAATAGGGGTTGAGATTTCATTCGGAAATGACAGCACTGCATTTTGTGACTTTATCAAACAACAGCTATTATCATGTTCTGCATAACGTATCGAGCGCGCCTATCAATGCCGCAGCGTCACTTGTATTATTGTAAAAATGGGGAGATAATCTGATGTTGTTGTTACGAAGGGAAACCATAATATGTTTGGATGATAGAAACTCAAAGCACTTTACAGGATCACCAGCCGGCTTGAATGAAAGAATTCCGGAACGTTCGGTTTTATTTGAAGGTGAACAGATCATCAGGTTGTGTTCTTTAAGGTGATGGATCAGATAGTCATTGAGCGACATGACTTTTTTATAAATGTTTTCCACGCCTATTTCATCAAGAAGTTCAATGGCGGCACCCAACCCGAAAATACCTGAAAGGTTCATTGTGCCGGGCTCAAATCTGAGCGCATCTTTTTTAAGATTAAAATGTATTTGAAAATCCTCTTCATTTTCAACACTTTTCCATCCTATTTTTGTAGGCGTTACCCACGTGTTTACATTACGATCAATAAAAAGGATGCCGATTCCCATAGGACCGGTAAGCCATTTGTGCCCACCTGCGGCAAGAAAATGGATGCCGAATTTTTTGACATCCATTGGGATAATTCCAAGGCTTTGGATGGCATCCACACAGAAAAAGAGCCCTTTTTCCTTACAAAACTTTCCTATTTCTTCCAAGTCTGCTGAAAAGCCGGTAACATAATCAACAGAACTTAACACCAGCATTCTTGTTTTGGGGACAAGTGTTTTTTTTATATCTTCAACATCAATGCACCCGTTACGTCGCTGTATATAATTGACCCTGACCCCCCTGGCCTGCAAATGCATCCACGGATAAATATTTGCCGGAAAATCCGGAACCGTCACTAAAACAACATCATCGGGTTTCCATTTAAAACCCAAAGCCACTGTGCTTAACCCTTCCGATGTATTTCCAACAAAAGCGATTTCATCTGCATATCCATGAATAAACTGTGCCACTCTTGTTCGCGTCACTTCCACTTCAGACATCCATTTCTTATAATCTTTGCTTGCCTTATTTGCACACGCGTTGTAGAAATCAGAAATTGCCGAAACAACCCGCACAGATGGCGGTGATGTTGCCGCATGATTTAAAAAAGCAAACTGTCGGGTTATAGGGAAAAGCTCGCGATACGTTTCAAAATCCATTATCAGATGGTTCCTTTTTTATCGGTTCGGTGCCGCTTTATCGGCAAATTTTTCCAGTAGTGTTTCAACAATATCAAGACTCTTATCAAAAAAACAAGGGTCATGCATGTCGATATGAAACGGCTTAAGCATGGTATCCAAATTGCAACTGCCACCTAATTTGAGCATATTCACATAACGAAAAACAAAATCTTTTTTATCTTTTTTGTAACGGTTATGCAACAAAAGTGCTGTTAGTTCGGCAAGGGCATATGCATATACATAGCCTGGTGCATGGATAAAGTGCGGTATATATGCCCACCATGTACCATAGGTTTTTTGCAGGTATACGCTGTTTTTGTAAAGATCTTTTTGCGTCAACATCCAGATATTATTGATCTGCATGGTTTCAAGTGCACCTGAAGAACGCCTTTTTTTATGGATAGCATCTTCAAAACAAAAAAGCGCAATCTGACGAAATAGCGTATTAATGATATCTTCCAGTCGGTTGCCAACTATGGCCGTTTTTTCTTCTTGTTTCCTGGTTTTTTCAAAAAGAAAATCAAAAACTATTATTTCGGCGAAAAATGCAGGAACTTCAGCAATGGTAGGTGGCATGGTCGTGTTTAAAAGCCCCTGCTGCCGACAAAGGTATTGATAAATTCCATGGCCCAGCTCATGGGCCAAGACCATCATGTCTTTGTAAGTATTTGTAAAATTCAAAAGTATATAAGGATGACATTTGGGAACCGTAGACCATGAAAATGCACCTGAAACTTTTCCATTCATAACTTTGGCATGTATCCAGTTGTTATCGAAAAACAGTTTGGCAACATCGGAAAATTGAGGAGAAACATTATAAAATGCTTGAAGCACAATGTCTTTGGCCTCAAGCCATGAATATTTTTTATCAGATAAGCCTGGAAGAGGAGCGTAACGGTCGTAATCAAAAAATCGATTATAACCGAGGATTTGTTTCTTAATTTTATAGTACCTATGGACAATATCGTATCTATCAATAACCTTATTAACCAGTGTGCTTACCCATGTATCACTGGTTTTGTTTTCCAAGTTGCGCTCACTTACCCACCCAGGATAGGAATGTATATTATCTGTTATTGCTTTATCAAAAACGGTTGCGTCAAATATATGGGACAAAACAGGCATTGTGCTGTCGAGTCCTGCACTAAGTGCACAAGCAGCATTTTTGCGTATGTTACGATCACCATGGTATAAATCAGATAACACCTGCGCGATGGGTACGTTGTTTTTTCCCAAATGCATATTGCCGATGATTTTATCAAAAAGTGTTTTCCATGCCTGATGTCCTGAAAGGTTTTTGACTGCAAGTATTTTTTCTTCAGGTATGCTCAATGTATGAGGTTTGAATAATCTTAAGGTGCCAAGATAGTGCCGGTAAGGTTTTAATTGGGGATGGTTGATGATGCGTTCTGCATGTTTATCAGGCAGCCTTGTCCATTCCAAGGTGAAAAAAAGGAGTTTTTGATTGATATCACCTGCAAATTCACAAGCAGACTGCCTTATTTTTGCTATGTGCTCGCTGCGTGTGTTTACAGCAAATGCAAGGTCTGTAAATGATGTAATTTTTTTACATGTTTCTTTTATGCTTTCCAGGTTGACAACAGCTTTGTAAAATTCTTCAGGGGTCAGCTGGTTAACTTTACCCCAATACAATTGCACAAAACTTAAGCATGACTTTAGACACCGATTTTGATCCAGCGTTATCGCTGGATCATCGATATCATTATACAGGTCATCAAGACGCCATATGGTTTTTTTTGCAGACATTGCAGCAGTATTTTTTTTCTATTGATGCGTTCCAACTCACATCCGATGTCTTCTAACCCGGTGCCTACATATTTTTAAACGCCGGTTTTCTTTTTTCAATAAAAGCCTTCATGCCTTCCTGTTGATCATAGGTCGCAAACAGCTGTTCAAAACAGCGGGCTTCATAGGCATTTGCGGTTCTCAAATCCATGTTCATTCCATCATTTACAACTATTTTGGTAATCTCAAGGGCATACCCGGGCTGTTTGCTAAACTTTATTGCCATTTTTCGGGCTTCATCCATCAGGGAATCTATGGGAACAACTTTGTTCACAAGCCCAATGCGGTAAGCCTCAGCAGCATTGATAGGATCTCCCGAATATAGCATTTCCTTTGCTCTGCCAATTCCTATGAGTCTTGGAAGTCTCTGGGTTCCTCCAGCTCCGGGAATCACGCCGATTTTTATTTCTGGCTGGCCGAACATTGCATTTTCAGATGCGATCCTGATATCACATGCCATGCACATTTCGCATCCTCCTCCTAGGGCAAGCCCTCCTACTGCAGCGATAACAGGTTTTGGGAATCTTTCTATTTTGTCGTATGCGTTTTGGATATGCTGGACAAACTTATGTGCCTTGACAGGTGTATTTAACTGGCTTATTTCTTTTATATCCGCACCTGCAGCAAAAGCCTTTTCATTTCCTGTTATAATAACAACAGAGATATCATCATCTGATTCCATTGTGTCAAAAACATCAACGAGTTCTGTTATCAACTCACTATTAATAGAATTATAGCTTTTGGGTCTGTTTAAAGTGATTAAGCCAATCTGGTCTTGCTTTTCATATATAATATTATTGTAATCCATATCAGTTACTCCTTTATCAGGTTTGACAACTTATTTTATATATTGTGTCGGGTTTTAAATCTTGCGAGGTCGTTTTTTTCTCCTGCAAAAATTTCATCTGCATCTTTGTCAGGATTATTGATTCCTGCCAAGAATTTTGCGATATCAACTTTTTCCTGAAGCTTGTAATTGGCTAAAATAGCAATGGTTTCCATAATAGGAGAGCCTCCGCCATGGACACCTGCAATCTGCCACACACCTCCCCAGCTTGAACAACTTAAATCACTGATGCTTCGGAAACATCTGTGAATGTCTTCCGAGGAATACCCTTGTTTTCGTGCCATATATTTTTTTAAAAAAGGTGCTGTTTTTTCATTGATAAAATCTTCTTCAAACGGCAATGTTGCGGGTAGACCCCCGGCAATGGCAACAAGCGTGTTATGTTCGTGATAAATATTTTCTCCTGCGTGCCTTCTGCCCACATTTGAATATATCGGATCAGGAATCATAACGCCTGAGGATGATTTTTCAGCATTGACTGAGCTGGCTATTCCTGCGGCATAAACCAATTCCGCAACAGCAATCAGATCGGCCATCTCATGTTTAACATGCTGAGCCTTTTCAATGCCGCTATATTCTGCAACCAGTTCAGTGAATCCCATGATTACATCCGTCACTCCCGGTTTGCATCCACAATATGCATGTCGATGATAATTGGCAAAAAGAACTGCCAGACGTCCTGCTTCATTATATTCTCCGCACATAAATACCCGTTCCCACGGTACAAAGACATCGTCAAAAATCGTAAATGCATCGGAGCTGCCGTATTGATTCATCGGCGCTTTAAATTCTTTTCTTGACCGGGGTGCAGATGCCCGATTAATCAGATAAACACCATCTGTATCCGCAGGAATGGCAAAGGCAAGTGCATAGTCTTTTTCCTCTTTTTTCATTAATCTTGTGGGAAGAACGATAATTTCATCAGCATAAGGCCCCAGTGTAATATGAACCTTTGCGCCCCTTACGATAATTCCGTCTTTTTTCTTTTTCACTACCCGGACGTAAAGATCCGGATCATGCTGATCTCCAGGTCGCTTTGTTCTGTCTCCCTTTACATCTGTTTGAGCCAGTGCGGAAGATATGTCATTTTGTTGAAAATATTTAACATATTCCTGAAACTTCAAATGATAATCTGTGCCGTATTTATCATCAAGTTCTTTTGTCACCACATACAGGGCATTTAAACCATCATTTCCCATGCAGCGCTGCATGCAAAAACCACAATTGTGAATGCCGCATCGTGTAGATTTCTGTTTGATCAACAGGTCTTCTTTGGACATATGGAGGTTGCACCATCGGTTAATTTCACTTCCGTCTAAATGGGATGTAGTTGTTATGATACCTTTATATTTTGGGTCCTGGGCCATGTCATATGTCATGGCAATAACATTTCTTCCTGGAACAATTAAAGGATGGTCCCTGCCAACACATTCACCCCCCATATATATATTCTTTTTCATTCCGAGTTGTCTTTCAACCCATTGCTCAGATGTAATTATCATATTCCCTCCAATATCTTTTTAAATAAAACCATATTATGTTGCAAAAAATTTTTCTTCCATATCACAAGCAGCTTCTTCTTGTGACTTAAGCTGTTCAAATTTTCCAAAAACTCTTTTTAATAATGAACCAATATAATAGCGTGCCCCTAAAATTTTGCCCTGATAAAAGACAGACTATTTTACACGTTTCTTTACATTAACCTAATACTCTTACCAAGGAAAAGAGCTGGGCCTCTCTCCTGCCAGAAGCGCTCGTGCGGTAACCAGCCGCTGAATTGTTGGTGTGCCCTCTTCAAGAACATTCAGCCATCCATCTCTTAAAAGCCTTTCTATTGGATAACTCTGAAGATAAGATCTTCCCCCTAAAACCTGCATGGCTTTTTCCGTTACTCTGCAAACGGTCTCCAACCCATGGGTTTTTGTAATTGATGCTTCCAACGGACAAGGCTGATCGGCATCAATCTTTTTGCCAACATCTTCAAGCATCAACCTCAAGCCGTATATATCCATGGCCATATCGGCCAGCAATGTCCGTATCGATTCTCTCTGGGCAATGGGTTTTCCAAAGGTAACTCTGGTTTTGGCATATTTAATGGCTTCGTCCAATGCTCTCTGCGCAGTTCCAAGTGAACTGGCAGCAACAAAAACGCGGCTGGCTTCAAGTTCACCAAGAAATACATCGATTCCCATTCCTTCTTCACCTACAACATTTGCAGCAGGGATTTCACAATCTTTGAACGTCAAAATGCCATGGCCGAGCCCTTTGCTTCCCATCAGATGCGGCATGGGATCAATAGTAAAACCAGGTGCATTTTTTTCAACAATCAGTGCACTCATAGCTTTTTTCCCCAAATCTTTTGGGCCTGTAAAACATGCAACCAGAAACAGGTCAGTAAAATCAGCATTTGTTATTAAATGTTTTTCACCGTTTAGAATATATGTATCACCTTTTTTTACTGCATTGGTTTTGCAGTCAAGGCCGGAACCAGAGTTTTGCTCAGTCATGCAAAAAGCAAGAGAAGATTCTCCGGTTGCCATCTTAGGCAAGTAGGTTTTTTTCTGCTCATCACGTCCATATACGACAATTGCTCGTGCAGCAGTTAAATGTACATGTATCAGTGCTCTTATGGCGCCACTTATTTTTGCCATTTCAGCAAGGATAGGAAGATATTGTGTTGTAGTAATGCCCATGCCTCCATATTCCTCTGGGATTATCAATCCAAACATGCCCATTTCCCTGAATTTAGGGAACAAAGCATCCTGAGGAATACTATTTTCTTCATCCATTTTCTCCACAAGAGGTTCGACATCTTTCCAGAGAAAATCGGTTACGGATTGCCTGTAATCTAAATACTCTTTTTCAGTTTTAAAACCCATGGGCCTTGTTCCTCCTGAGATATCCCGAAAGATATTTATAATTTTTTAGTAACCATGATCTTGTGTTCACTGGTTTGGCACAGGACATCTTCCTGATTGTAGGTGGATAAGGTAAACGTTATAATACCGCGTTCAGGCTTGCTGGTCATGGTTTTATCTGTAATGGTACATTTGGTTTTTATTGTATCTCCAATCTTAATTGCTGCTTTAAATCTGCAATTATCGCAGGCCAGATAGGCAATTCCAGACTCAACCATAATGCCCATCCTTTGAAAAAGTCCCATGCCCAGACTCATTCCCAAAAGGCCATGGGCTATTCGGGTGCCAAAGGGCGTTGTTTTTGCAAAATGCTCATCAACATGAATACGGTTGTTGTCGCCAGTCAATCCTGCAAATAATATAACATCCGTTTCTGTAACTGTTCTGGTGGATGAAACAAACTTATCTCCTACATTAAATTCATCATAATACAGTGACGTCATTTTTCCTCCTTCTTAAATCATTGAGTTCAAATCCAATAAGTACTGTTTTAAACCTATAAAATACGGTTATTTTTTTATCTTTCTCTTAGGAACCCCAATATACTTAGCTCCAAGTTCATCAGGAATAATACGCAATGGAACGCCTTCCTTGATCTCTTCAACCACATGGGCAAGCATGCCGCACATAGCTGATATTACAGCAATTCCAGCCATTTCTAAAGGATCAAAATCCATTTCATTTAAAACACACGCCATCATCCCATCAATATTAACAGGAAGATTTTTGCCGCTTGCACGGGTAAATTCAGCATGAATTGCTTCATAAAGCTGTGCCTTTGGTCCCCATATTCCGTTTGCTTTAGCCACTTTTTCCAGCGCTTCAGCTCTGGGATCATTTTCGTAAAAAGGATGGCCAAATCCGGGCATTCTTTTCTTTTTTGAAACAAACTCATCAACAACTCTTTTTGCGGTCTCTTCATTGGTCAGATTTTCTTTTTCCTTCATAGCATAGGCATCATTAATCAGAGCTGCAGAATCCTGAGGAGATCCGGTGTAAGAACCAAAAGCCAGAACACCTGCTGCAAGACCAGGAATAGGCGATTCAGGAAACGCAGAGGCAACATACCGTGCCGCAGGAACGTTTGATGCAATAAACTGATGATCTGGGATACCGTTTAATACAGCATTAAAAACCCGTGTTTCTTTCTCCGTGGGCAATTCGCCTTTTAAAGTTAAAAAAAGTGTTTCAGGATATGTTAAATTTTCTATAATATCTTCCTGGGTGTATCCTCGAATAATACACTCTTTTTCATCTGCGCAACTAATCTTTGTTCTCCAGTAATCAGACCATTGGCCGCTCTTTTTGTATTTGCCTACACCTCTGATGGTTCCCCACTCTCTTTTACTTTTTCCCATTTACTTCCTCCTGAATAACTCTACTCGTAATAAAATCAATAATATTTAAATGGATATCCCAAGATCATACGCCTGGATCTGTGAATCCAAAAGCGTTCGCGTGCCTTTTGCATCACCAATAAAATAAACTTCTATATCGCTGTTTTTAAATATATTGGCAGCATGTCTGACCGAACGCATCCCTGTTGATATGACAACATCATCAAAGCCCTCTAATGAAACTTCATTACCCTTATATTGAAAAACAACACCGGTTGGCAAAAAACTTCTGATAGAAACTTTTTTGTATAATTTTACATTGGGTCTTTTAAGTCTTTCCCGCAAATACGTCCTGTCATTTGCAGCCATTTCGTCGGCAAAATGGTCTCCTTGTTCAAGAACCACAACATCTTTTCCCATCTCTGACAGATAATCAGCGGTTTCAAGGCCGGCCTGGTTCCCGCCCAACATAATTACACGATCTCCTGTTAAATAACTTCTTTCAAGCACTTCAACTACGGTGTGGACTTCCATACAGGTATTAAACAGACCTGAAAATTGAGGTATATCGGGAAGGCTCCCGGTTGCCATGATAACCGCATCCGGTTTTATTTTATCCACAAGATCCTTGTTAAGCGTTACATTAAGCCTTATTTCAACACCGAGTTTGTGTAATTCCTTTTGATAGTACTCAACAAGTTCCATGAACTCAGATCTGCCTGGTGGTTTTGATGCAACTGGAAGCATGCCGCCGATGTGGCCTTTTTCTTCAACAATAATGATATGGTGACCTCTTTTTGCTGCGGCGCTTGCAAAACCAAGGGCTGAAGGGCCTGCACCAAGAACCAATATCTTTTTGGGGGTTGAAACCGTATCTTTTCCAAGAAAAAGATACTCCCTGTTTACTTCAGGATTCATAACGCAAGTTGCTTCATCTGCAACCCATACATTTTGAATACATCCCAGACAGCATCCAATGCATGGCCTGATCTCATGGGCATTCCCGGTTTTTGCCTTTGCAGGTAAAAAAGGATCTGCCAGTAGGGCCCTGCCCATGGCAACCATATCTGCTTTGCCTGATCTTATGATCTGATCCGCAAATTCCGGATCTTTTATCCTTCCTGCGGTTATCACAGGAATAGACACCTCTTTTTTAACAGATTCAGCCAGATGAACAAAACATCCATATTCACCATACATCGAAGGGATGGTAACTCCCGGTGGAGGAGCACCGTAAATGCCTGCCGAAATATTTAAATAATCAGCACCGTTTTCTTCCAGTATGGGAGCAAGTCGTTTTGCATCATCAATCGTCCAGCTTCCACTGATATAATCATCGCCGTTTATTCTGATGCCTACCGGAAAATCGTTGTCGGTTTTATCCTTAATATCATGCAGTATCTCAATTAAAAACCGGATCCTGTTTTGATAAGACCCCCCATACGCATCAGATCTGTGATTAGATACAGGTGATAAAAACTCGCCTATTAAATAACCATGCGCTGCATGTATTTCTACAAAGTCAAAGCCCGCGTCTTTTGATCTTCTTGCAGAATCTCCGAACGTTTCGACAACCTCTGATATTTCTTTAACCGAAAGCTCACGAGGCATCCCCTTGACCACGGCAAGGGAAGGAATCGGTGAAGGCGCCACTTTATCGTCATGTGAAACTTGTCTCCCCCCATGGAGAAGCTGAGTGCCGATTTTTGTATGACCGCTTGCGTGAACATGATCTGTAAGTTTTTTTAACGCAGGAATAAACCTGTCATCCCATATACTCATCTGAACGGCCAGATCCTTTCCTGTTGGGCTTACGGCCACTGCACCGGCAATGATCATACCAACTTCACCTTTCGCCCTTAAAGCATAATATTCCGAAAGCTGTGGTGTAACATTTCCTTGTTCATCAGCACCAAAATGAATACCCATAGCCGGCATAACCAGGCGGTTTAAAACGGCCAAATTTCCTATTTTAACAGGATTAAAAAGATGTTTAAGAGTAGTAATTTTAGGCGCCCTCCTATATCTATCGTAAATTAGTAGCTCTTTGGCATATTAAGATACGTTTCTCCTATAAAATTCAGAACCATTTCATTGTTAATCGGTGCCACTCTTATAGCACGTACCATGTTGGATATGTTGATCACATGATACTCTCTTGTAACGCCATATCCACCGTGTGCCTGAATTGCCGCATCACATGCCTTAAAAGCTTCTTCGCTTGCAGTTAGTTTGGCCATGTTGGCATAAAGCCCTACAAATTTACTCTCTTTTTTCTCATCAAGAGCTTTAGCTGCAGTATGGATGGCCATTGAAGCAAAATTTAACCCGATAAAAGCCCGGGTCAAAGGATGCTGAATACTCTGGTATGCTGAAATAGGCTTATCAAACAAAACCCTTTTATTCGCATATTCAACACCTTTTTGAAGAGCGAATTTGCCCAGACCGCAGGCATATGATGCAATGACTATTCTTTCAAGATTCAGCCCGTCAAAAAGGTATTGGAACCCTTTGTGCTCTTCGCCTATCAGGTTCTCGGCAGGAATCATTACATCATCAAACGACACTGTATACTGCTTTTCAGGAGCAAATATTTCAACATCTTGTTTATGCATAACCATTCCTTTGCTATGAGAATCAAGAACAAAAATGCTTATGCCATCTCTCTTGTCCTCAACTTTATCATAAGATTTGGTTCGTAAAACCAGGACCATATATTTAGATTCATTACCACCGGTTATAAAAAGTTTTTGGCCGTTTACTCTGTAATAATCCCCTTCTTTTACTGCCAGAGTTCTCATCTTAAAAGTATTTGTTCCTGCATCAGGTTCTGTAATGGCAAAGCTGAAAAACTCGCCTGCACAGAGTTTGGGTAAAAACCGTTGTTTTAAATCTTCGTTTCCATGAAGCAGAAGAATCGAATCCATAAACATAGCAACAAAATGCAAGGTTGCAATACCGTGCTTTGCAAGTTCTTCCAGAAAAACCGCAGCATCTGCATATTTCATATCAAAACCGCCGTATGCTTCTGGAACTGCCATGCCGAAGTATCCGTTTTCTGCAATTACATCCCACATCTCCTGAGGAAACTCTTCTTTTTCAGCTTTTTTGCACCAGTAGTCCCGATCGAACTTTTTGGCCAGTTTATCTATAAAATCAGCAATTGCGCGCTGCTCAGGTGTATATTCTATAAGTTCCATCATATTCTCCTTATTTAATAACTATTTTCCTGTAAAAGTTGGTTTTCTTTTTTCCAGGAAAGCGTTAACAGCCTCTTTATGATCTTCGGTATGTATGCACTGGTACTGAAGACGAATGGCATAATCAAGTGCGGTTTCAAAATTCATATTCATCGCTTCGTTAAGCTGTCTTTTCATGATGCCTATACATCTTGGCCCACTTGCAAACCGTTTTGCCAGCTTCATGACATAAGGCATCAATTCGTCATGTGGTACTACCTTTTCAACAAGGCCTATCTTTTCTGCTTCTTTTGCATCGATTAAATCACCAGTAAATGAAAGCAGCTTGGCCATGCCAAGCCCCACCAGTCGGGGCATAAGATATGCTCCAGACTCAGGTAGAAGGCCCATTTTGACAAAGAACTGACCCAGCTGTGCTTTTTCAGATGCTATTCTGATGTCGCAGCACATGGCAAGGTCAAGCCCCGCACCAACAACAATGCCGTTTATAGCTGCTATAACAGGTTTTTCCATCTGTGCTATAGTCCTGTAAAAATAATCTGCTCTTTTCATGTAAATATTAAAATCCTGAGGTGTCATTGAAGCCAGAGGTTTTATATCTGATTCCACATCTCCTCCTGCGAGAAACGCACGGCCCTTACCTGTAATTACTGCGCATCTGATATCTTCGTCCTTTTCGAGTTCGGAAAAGACTTCAACCAGGTCAAATATCTGCTGCGGGCTCATGGCATTTAATCTGTCAGGATTATTCAGCGTAATTACTGCAAGGCCATCTTCTTTTTCAAAAATCATGGTCTTAAGTTCTCTTTTTACTCCTGCCATATAATTCTCCTTGTTGCTTATTCTTTATTATCCCAACTCTTTGCTGACAATACCGACACTGACCGAAGCAGAACCGGGAATCCCTCCAAGATTATGGGTAAGTCCAACCCTGGCGTCTTTTACCTGACGTTTATCTGCTTTTCCCTGAAGCTGTTTATACATTTCATACATCATCCTAATACCGGATGCGCCGATCGGATGTCCAAAACACTTTAATCCGCCATCTGTATTCACAGGCAACCCACCTTCAAGGTTGAAAAAACCAGACTTCACATCGTCTCCTGCTTTACCTCTCGGGCTGAACTGAAGATCTTCCATGGTTACAAGCTGGGTGATTGAAAAGCAGTCATGAACATTTGCAATACTTATTTCTTCTCTTGGATTTAATATCCCGGCTTCTTTATACGCAGATTCTGCCGCTCGTACGGTTTCTTCAACATGGGCATAATCATAATCCGGATTCATAATCCCGTCACACGGTCCAACTGCAATTTGAAGCGCCTTTATGTATATAGGATCAGATCGATAATTTTTAGCTTTTTCCGCGGGGACTATAATCGCGGCTGCGGCACCGTCACTGACTCCGCAGCAGTCAAACAGACCCAGAGGCGCTGCAATAATAGGCGCTTTCATAATTTTTTCTACACTGACTTGTGTCTGAAACTGCGCCTTGGGTGTAAGCGCCCCATTGCGGTGGTTATTCGACTCAATCATCGCAAGTATTCTTTTTCCGTCTTCCGGTTCAATCCCGTATTTTGCAAAGTAACTTGTAGCCATCTGAGCATACTGTGCGGGTCCGCTGGCTGTTGTACACCGGTATGTGTTATCGTGAGACCCCCACATGTTCAACCACATTTCTGCATCAGGAAGCCCCATAAGTCCATTGTCTTTGAGCTTTTCAACGCCTAATACCAAAACAACATCATATATGCCTGCTGCAACTGCATACGCCGCATTTCTAAGGGCATCAGTTCCGGATGCACATGCATTTTCAACCCTGGTAACAGGAATAAAAGGAAGTTTGAGTGCCTTTGCCAGAGATTGGCCAGTAAGTCCTGGGGGGCAAAAAAAGGACGAAAACCATGC
>JAGVGX010000294.1 GCA_020056865.1 Desulfobacterales bacterium | reverse complement strand
GCATTGATGTTTATCATGAGGCTGAACGAACAGATATAAAACCGGTTGTGGAAGATTTGATAGCCGACAAACTATTTATGATAGCCGATAACCAGGTCTGCGGAGGCGGGCAAGCCGGGTAGGTATAAAGGAGCTGAAAATGAAAATCGCAGTTACGGCTAAGGGAAAAGATCTTGATGCAGAGATTGACCCAAGGTTTGGTCGGGCACTATATATTATCATCATTGATTCGGAGAGCATGGAATACGAAGTGATAGACAATGCAGAGAATGTAAATGCACTTAAGGGGGCTGGTATCCAAACGGCTGCATTGATAAGCGAAAAGGGTGTTGACGTTCTCCTGACAGGCTTTTGTGGGCCCAATGCTTTTAAGACACTTAACGCTGGAGGAGTTAAAGTTGCAAATGACGTGACCGGTACTGTCACAGAGGCTGTAACAGCGTTTAAAGATGGAACATTTTCTTTTGCTGATAATGCGAATGTTGAAGGACACTGGTAAAAAAGAAAGGAAACAATGATATGGGTGTCACCCATGAAAAAATAAGTATTACTGACAAGATGCCAAAACCTGATCCAGATGAACTTGCCAAACAGTCTCTGGCGAAAATAAAAAATAAATTTATTGTGATGAGCGGCAAAGGAGGGGTTGGTAAAACGAGCGTATCTGTTAATCTTGCAATAGCTCTTGCACAAAAAGGATTTAAAGTTGGATTGATGGATGTTGATATTCATGGTCCGGATATTCCAAGAATGCTTGGTTTAAAAGGAACGCTTGATATAGGTGAAAACGGAAAAATTCAGCCCATGATGTTTTCTGAAAATCTTGCTGCGGTTTCAATGGAAGCGCTTATGTCAAACAAAGATGATGCTGTAATATGGCGTGGGCCGATGAAACACAGCGCCATTCGACAATTTATTGGAGAGGTTGAGTGGGGAAACTTAGATTATTTGATTATTGACGCCCCACCAGGCACAGGTGATGAGCCATTGACCGTGGCCCAGCTTATAAAGGATGCGCAGGCTATCATTGTCACGACCCCTCAGGAGGTTGCGCTGGCAGACGTACGCAAATCGATAAATTTTTGTAAGACCTTAAAAATGAAGATCTTTGGACTTATTGAGAACATGAGCGGATTTACATGTCCCCACTGCGGGAAGATCAGCGACATTTTTGGTTCAGGAGGTGGGGAAACAACTGCCCGTTCCCTGTCGTTGGATTTTTTAACAAGAGTCCCTTTCGACACAAATCTGGTTGAATGTGGGGATGCAGGTGTTTCTTTTCAAAGCAAGTTTCCTGATTCTGTTGTGGCAAGAGCATTTGAGTCGGTTGTAGAAAAAATGTCTAAATTAAAATAATTGGTAACTACTCAGGAAACAGAAGCCAGAATTCAGGAGACAGAATGAAAAGGAAACCTGCCAGGCATCAATATCAGATGCCTGATGTCATAATATACGGATAGTTTAAAAAGAACAGGGTTAGGGATATGGAAAAAATTTTGATTGTTGGCTGTAAAAAAACAATGGATGATGTGTGCATTGGTTGTTGCAGGTGTTTGGTAGGATTTAACAGAAAAAATGGTGAATTTGAACGCTATAAGGATCAGGATTCAGAGATTGTTGGCCTGATAAATTGTGGAGATTGTCCTGGTTCAGCTATTGTTACGAGACTGGCGCAGGTCAATCTCTGGAATAAACCGATGGATGAAAAAGTAACTAAAATTCATATTGCTCCCTGCGTCGTCGATCACTGCCCACACAGCGAAATTATAATTAAAAAAATCAAAGCAAAAGCAGGAGTCGAAGTTATTGAGGGTGCCCATTCTTACAAACCGGATAATATTTTTGCCTGACGTTTAGTTGATTATTTTAAAATCATACAAGATAAACGACTGGCTCCCTGGAAAAGATTTTATTATTAATTCTATTCGTGTTCATCCGTGAATGAGGATGTTAATTTATCAGGAGGCTTATTTTGCCAATATTTGAATACTTGTGCAACGATTGTGGTAAATCGAGCGAAATGCTAATTTTTCAAGAAGATAAAGCGCGACAATGTAAGTTTTGCGGCAGTAGTAACACAACAAAGCTTCTCTCAACGCCGTCTTCTATGTCGGGACAGGTGAAAAACACCATGCCGGGAATTAAAGACACAGCTTGTTGCGGATCATCTCCAGGCGATGTTGCCGGCTGTGCCGGTCCAGGCAGTTGTTGTGGAAAAAATTTTTCATAGAGCGAAATCTGTGAAGTAGAAATGATGGAATCCAATCAAAAAAAACGAATTGCCGTTCATGTAAATGTTGAGATAACCGTAACGGCGCTTCAGACAATTGTTGAAAATGCAAGATGAATCGCGGGGTGTGATGAAAAAGGCAGATATCGTATAGATACGGCTGGTGAAGTGAGTAAAATAATTTCACGTTTTCTTTTGGAAAATAATTTTGACAGTTATGTGAAATGTATCGAAAATATGAAGGATTTAAAATGAAAGCTGAGGCAAATGACAAGACAACCGAGAAAAGCCATAAACTGTTTAATTTCTGGCAAGACCATTCCCTGCATTATCTTGAAATGGCTTATCGTACAGATAAGATGGAACGTATTGAAAATTACGATGGACATGGTAAAAGAACAGGCATATGTGGTGATACGGTTGAGTTGTTTTTAAAAGTGAAAAATGGAATCATTGAATCTGTTTCTTTTACCGCTGATGGATGTTTGAATACAATCGCTTGCGCCAATACAGTCGCTTATCTTGTTGAAAACAAACCTGTTGATCAAGCGTGGGAAATCACACCGGAGGATGTTATAGATTACCTTGAAACCCTGCCTTTAAACCATTGCCATTGTGCTGAACTGGTCGTAGGTGTTTTATATCGCGCTTTAAAAGGTCTTAAAAAAAATTAATCCATATAGGCAAACAACTATTTGATATTTTAAATTTAAAAAAAGACGGAGAAAGGAGTAAATTATGGCTGTAAACTATCCTGATATCGGCAATAAGGTTGTTGCAAAGGTTATTGAAACAAAGGGAAACTGTACGATTGGTATGCAACCTGGAGATGAATATGAATTGAGCATCCATAAATGCGGTGAATTTTGTGGGTTTTTTTATCATAATATTATGGGTTGGGTAAAAACGCTTCAATTTGGTGGTACTTTCCCTCTTTTTGAAGATCCTGACGTTCAAACATGGGAGTGCCCAAATTCAAATAACAGGGTCAAAGTTGAACTTAGAAGGAGTAAAGCATAAGCGTAACAACCTTAAAAAATTATGAAAGAGAAAATACAAAATTTAATTAATCAAGTCAGGCCGTTGCTTCAGCAAGACGGCGGAGATGTTGAGTTTATTGATTTCGTTAATGGGGTGGTAAAAGTTCGTTTAATTGGTGCCTGTTCCGGATGCCCCATGTCTCAGATTACACTGAAAGATGGCATAGGAAAATTATTAAAAAAAGAGATTCCCGAAATTAAATTTGTTGAAAATATTGGCATTGAATAAAGCTGATTGAAACTGTGAGGCGTTATACTTCATCCGGGCGCCGGTTTTTTTATAGGGTGTCCGGCTGAAGTACTTGGAGGGGTTGTTTATTTCATGCGGCATTGCCGCATACCTGATTGTTTCTTATCAAGTTTAATCTCCCTTCAATGAGATCTTCAACAATCGGTTTTATTTTGGATTCTTGCGGCTCATAATAAACATCTATGCCTGCATGCCTGAATCCCATGAGCGGGCGCATACCAATGCCTCCTACGATAAGAGCGTTAACTTTATGCTTCTCAAGAAGATTAACAGGAACCATACATCCGCCCTGAGCATGTGTTTCATTTTTAATTATGGAAATATTTTTTATCTTTCCTTCTTCAACATCAATCAGTGTAAATACATCACAATGACCGAAATGACCTGACCTTACACCGTTAATACCACCTTTTTCCACAGATGGAACAGCAACCCTTCCGTTGAACATAAATGAAAATTTCCTTTCTTAATATTTTTATGAATTTATCCTTTGATCAGGGCTTAAGTGAATTTTATTATCACCAAGCTCTGATCAAAGGAATGGCGGAGGTATAAACAATGCCAAAGCAATAAATATGATGCCGCCGTACCGATTTTTTTAGTTAAAGTTTTTTATCTATTTTTTTTATCTATTTTTTTATCATTAGTACTGCCTTGACTCAGTCCAGATCCTTTGCATTTGCCTCTTTCAGATGCACTGCCTTGCCCATCACTATTGTTCACACAATTATTTTTAAACATCCCTCTGCCTTTTCCACTTCCTTTTCCACGTCCTTTTCCTTTTTGTCCTGTTCCATTTTTTCCTGGCATGAGGCCTCCTTTATTCTTTAACTGCCTTTTACATTTATGGTTGCATCCAGGCATCAGATAGCTTGGAATTATAGAGTTGCTCTGAGCGTATAATTGAAGAACATCCTCAGCACTTCCTGAAATAAAAGGAATAAGTTTTATCCCACATGTTTCAATTATGTTTGCAGGCGCTTCTGAAATAGCACCACAGATAAGAACAGATACGTTCTGTTGGTTAAGTAAACCTGCAAGCTGCTGTGATGATTCGGGATTAAAAGTTGTATATTTTCTCTTTATTACTTTTGAATTTTCAATTTCTGAAATTAAAAGCATCTGAGCAGAATCAAAAACAGGCGAAATACGTTTTCCCCAAACAGTAAGTGCTACTTTCATTTCACGCGCTCTCCTTTGCTACCACAATGATGCAAACGATATGCCATGAAACAGATTGGAATTGGTGTTGATAAAAAAATAATAATTACAAACAGTTAAAATAAATTTATACGGATTTCATCAAACATGGTTCTGTTCGCAATATAGCATTATTGAGACTGTACTCAGCTTGTGAAGTGCGGTATTGAGACTCTATGAAGTTATATTTTTGTAGCGGCCATCAATATCGGGCAGTGTTATTTTTAATTTTTTAATTTTTCTAAAAAGCGTGCTTTTATGCATGCCGAGATTTTCTGCAGCAGCCTTTCGGTTATAGTTATTACGTTTCATTGCATCTATAATTGTGGTTATTTCAGCAGCCTTTACTGCATGGTTAATGCTTTTATTCTGGACCGGAGAATAAAATTTTTGATTAAAACTGCCGGGTAAATGTTTTAGATGGATTGTGCCTTCATTACATAATACAAAAGCACGTTCAATTAAATTTTCAAGCTCCCTGATATTGCCAGGATAGTCGTGCAACATAAGGGCTTCAAGTGTCTCACTATCAATTCCTGTTATATTTTTGTCTCGCAATCTGTTCATTTTCGTTATAAAGTGATCAGTTAAAAGCGGGATATCTTCCATACGTTCTCTAAGTGCTGGAATTTTTAAACGAACAACATTAATACGATAGAAAAGATCTTGCCGAAACTCCCCTTTGGAAACCATATCAGAAAGGTTTTTGTTTGTTGAGGCAATAACCCGAACATTCACCTTTTCTTTTTTTACTGATCCTAAAGGTTGAACTTGTTGTTCTTCAATAACCCGTAAAAGTTTTATCTGGAAAGCTGAACTTGTGTCTCCGATTTCATCCAAAAGAATAGTACCATCATTGGCTACAGTAAAATATCCCGGTTTGTTTTTTATTGCATTGGTAAATGCTCCGGCTTTATAACCAAAAAGTTCCGATTCTAACAACGTGTCAGGTAAAGCTCCGCAGTTAATTTCAACAAAAGGCTTGTTTTTTCTAAAGCTTAAATTATGTATGGCTCTGGCCATAAGTTCTTTCCCTGTGCCTGTTTCTCCTTCAATCAAAATTGTACTGTCACTTTCTGCTACTTGCGGGAGAATACCAAATATCTTTCTCATCATTTTGTTTCGACTGATCATATCGCCCATTTGAAAACGTTCGGATAGTTCTTTTCGGAGATCTTCCACGACACTATGGTCCCGAAAAGTTTCTACACCTCCAAGTACATCACCATTTTCGTTTATGAGCAAAGATGTTGAAGCGGTAATAGGGATCTTTTTTTTGTCACTGCGAACAATATAAGTAGATGTGCTGACAAATGATTTTGATTCTTTCATTGTTCTTCTAAGCGCGCAGTCTCCTTCACACATATTCGATCGGAAAACTTCCCAGCAATGTCTTCCAATAGCCTCACTTCGGGGGATTCCTGTTATTTCTTCAGCGGCTCTATTAAACGACATAATTCGCCAATTATAATCAACCGTAAAAACGCCGTCGGAAATACTTTCCAGGATGATTTCGGTAGCATTATGACCCTGGATCTTATCTGATATTTTATTGTGATCCGTCATTATGAATTATACTTATGGTAAAATTATAAGCTGTTGACAAGGTGTTGCATACAGATAACATGTTTTTGTTAGCGTAGTTTCATTTGTAAAAGTTTTATTGTAACGGATTCTGTTAATCAAATTAATTTTTGTCTGTCTAATATAGAAAAGTTTTGGCTAATGTAGAAAAGTTCTGGGTATAATTATTGTAAAAATAGAACCTTTTCCAATTGTTGAATCAACCTTTATTTCCCCGTTGTGCTGTTGAACAAAATTATTGGCAATAAAAAGCCCAAGCCCCGTGCCCTTGCTTCCTTTAGATGAGAAAAAAAGTGTAAATAAACTTTCAATAGTCTCTTTGTCCATTCCAATCCCATTATCTTTAATTTCAAATATAATATTGTCTTTTTCAGACGTCACTGCGAATATAATTTTATGGGATTGTTTGCTTTTATCTTCTAAACATGCATCTAAAGCGTTTTCGAGTATATTGATTAACGCAGACCGAATGGTGTCCGGATCAATTTCAAAATGTCCAATAGAAGACTCAATGTTACAGATAATATCAATGCCCTTGGCCTTGATATTTGGCTGGATGGTTGCTACTACATCCTGAACAAAACGATTAATTTCTATTTTTTCACATCGCAGTTTTCTTTCTTTTGCAAAAAAAAGAATTTCAAGAACCAGTTTTCTAATACGCCTGACAACGGTTCTAACATCATTCCAACCCTCCTTTATCCTTTTTTGATCCTCTTTTTTAAATCCGGATTCTACAAGATACATGCTGCCATCCAATCCTGCCAGAAGGCCTTTTATCCCATGTGATATGGAGCTGATTTTAAGACCTATGGAGGAAAGATGATCTTGCAGTTGCCTAATTTGAGTAATGTTTGTTGACATTTCAATAACTTGCTCGATGTGTCCTTCGGAGTTTCGTATGGGAGCTGTCCAGATAAGAACATTGTACTGTTTACCACTTTTAGAATTTACTACCATTTCCGACTGATGTGTTTTCCCGTCATTAAATGTTTTTATAACAGGACAGTTGGGACATGGCTCAGTTCGTTTTTTATAAATTTCAAAGCACCGTACGCCACTTTGATAGTCAAAATCAGACTTGAATTTTTTATTTGCAGATACAAGTTTAAGGTCTTTATCCTGGACTGAAATATAGCAGGGGACTTCATCAAATAACTGCTGATATTTTTGCTGAGTGCTGTATAATTTTTCCTTCAGTCTGTTAACTTCACTGATATTTACTGCAATTTCTATTACAAGTTCGATATCTCCATTTTGATTTCTTATGGGAGCAGTATGAACGATTACAGGAAGTTCCTGGCTATGTAATGATTCAATCTCGGCAGTTGTTCGCTGTCCTATTCCAGTTTTCAGGGTGGCTGAAGCGGGGCATTCAAAATCAGGAGACGTTTTATTTTTATATATATCATTGCTGTTGAAACCGACTTTGTCCCCAATTACTTCTCTGTAAAGTTGATTTATTGCCACGATTTTAAGCTGTTGATTGTGAATAGATATATAGCAAGGCATTTCGTTTAAATATGGTGTGCCATTTTTGAAATCCAATGCAATATTTTTCATCGCATGCGAGAAGCCTTCAACCGTTTGATTAACCGCTGCCTGTCTTTCAGCCTCAACCAAGCTGGCTGATTTTTCGCGAACCATGGCTTCAAGGTTTTCGGTGTAATCACGCAGTTTCTGACGCATATCAATTTTTTCATGGGCTCTGTTCAAAGCGATGTCAAGCGCGTCATTGTTGATTGGTTTTGTCACAAAATCGACAGCTTCATATTTCAGGCTTTTTATAGCAAGCTCCATATCGCCATGCCCTGTGATCATGATGACTTCAGTATCCGGATTAACACGCTTTATTTGACGCAAAAGATCAATGCCGTCCATGACAGGCATTTTTATATCGGTTAATACGATCGGAGGTTTAATCTTTTCAAAAATTTTTAGAGCTTCCTGACCGTTTTTTGCGGTAAATACTTTGTATCCGCTATCAGACAAGGTGATACTTAAAACCTTACATATACCTTCCTCATCATCTACTATCAGCAATGTTTTATTTATTTTATCTGTATCTGTGGCCATGCAATTATAAGAATTTTTGCTGGGTTAACTAACCAATAATGCTTTTTACGATGCCTAACAGTTTGTCCGGATCAAAGGGTTTACGAATAAAAGCAACAGCGTCTTTAATGGCATATTTGCCATTCAGTCCACTGATCACGATAATGGGTATTTTTTTAAGCTCATTGTCTTTCGAAAGTTTCCGGTATAATTTAGACCCCCACTCCTCAGGCATTTGAAGATCAAGAGTGATAAGATCCGGCTTTTCATCTTTTATTTTTTCCATCCCTTCCAAGCCATTTGTCGCGTTGCATGTTTCATATCCATTGTCTGTGAACAAGTTGTTTAGATACTTGGTAAGAAGGGGATCGTCGTCGATTATCAAAATTTTTTTTGCCATACTTACCTCACTTTAATATCATATTTTTCAATATTTTATTTAAAAAATTTCATTTGAACAAAACTTAATGTATCACAATAACGTAATGTATTTGAGCCAAGGTTGCTTTGAACACCATCTGCCATATTGATTTTCAATGCTCATTAAAGCTATTTTATATGACATTCACCGCACATGACAGGACCTTTTCTGTTTTTTAGATGGCAACCTTTGCAATTTTTATGATAGGCTTTCATTAAGTTAGGAGACCGCCTGTTTTTTTCAATCTTATGACAGTCTGAGCACTTTTGATCTTCTGACGATTCATCTTCAGACAGTTTCCCATTTTCATATATATGGTGGCACCTGTTGCACTCATCAAGCCCTGCTATGTCATTATGATCATCATGTTTAAAGCTGGCAGACGGTCGGCGCGGATTCTTGAAATCACAATTATCAACCACCACCATATCTTCTTGTGAAAAAACAGGCGCATTTAAAAAAAAAGCAATGATTATGATTACGATTTTGAGTAACAGCGTATTTTTCACTTTCTTTTTCTCCTGTAGTCAATTATATTGGTTTTTCCATAACTTCGTATAAAATATCACCCATAAATTTGATGTCCATATTCAGCCCATAACGATGGTTGATATCCTCAAGTCCGGAATGACAGTTATGACATGGAGCAATTAGGACTTTGGCGCCCTTTGATTTTGCAGAAAATAACTGCTCGGCTTTAGTCCTGGCGGCTTCCATTCGTGTGTTTTTGTGTGGGGGGCCGCAGTTTATAACGCCACCTCCGGCACAACAGCAATAATTGTGTTCTCGATTTGGTTGCATGTCAACAAAATTTTCACAAATCTCATTTACAACAAATCGAGCTTCTTCGTGCAATCCTCTTCCTCGAATCACATTGCACGGATCATGAAGCGTAACGGTTTCGCTGAATTTTTTCTTTATTTTGATTTTGCCCTGTTTGAGTAGATCATAATAAAATTCAATGGCATGAATTATGGGTACAGGAGGCATCCTCCATCCGAGCCAGCGATTTCCCATATCATATACGGAACGGAATGCATGGCCGCATTCACCCATTACTATTTTTTTTACGTTTAATCTGGCAGCTGTTTCAAAATGCGCTCTTTTTACTCTTCCCATGATTTCATTGTCCCCGGAATACATTGCCATATCGCTGTTATCCCAGCCCGGAGTGGCCGGCATTGTCCAGTTAACCCCTGCGACATCCATAATGATTGCAGCCTGATAAATCAATTGAGCCTGAAATTTGGGTTCAGGTCCAATTACAGAATACATGATATCAGCGCCTTCTTTTTCTATAGGAATTCGAAGTGTTGGAATCTCGCTTCTCGCTTCTTCTTCCTGCCACTGAAGTGTATCTATCCATTCATCTTCTTTTACCCACATTTGATTAAGGGTAGCTGCATGACTGTGGGCTGTATCTTGAAGATACAAAGGTGTAACGCCCAATAGATGGCAAATTCTTCTAACGGTCAACATAATATAGGCGACATCAATCCCGAAAGGGCAGTACATGGAACACCGCTTGCAAACATTGCATTGCGTATAGGCAATTTCTGCGGCTTTTTTGATAAATTCCGGGCTGACGCGTCCTTTTTTTTTAATCATTTCCATCATGGTTTGTTTCACCTTGCCTGCTGGAGAAAACCTTGGATCATTTCCATTAGAAAGATAATAATGACAGGCTTCTGAGCAAAGGCCGCAAGATACACAGGTGCTAACGTATGTTTTTAATCGCGCACCTGCGTTTTTTAAAACTTTTTGTATTACCTTTTCGATTCTATCCTCGGTGAGTCTGGCCATTCCAGAATCAAGGCCGTTATCTATTATTGTTTTTTCTTTGGTTTGCATTTCTGATTCAGTCAAAGGTCACCTCTTTTGTTTAAGCATATGTTATGGTCAAAAAAAAACAAATTTGCATTCCCGTTTAATTTTATGCGTTTATGTAATGCTTTTTGGGACATGGTGTTTAATATATGTATAATATTGATGTTTATGTATGTTACCAGTCCCTTGCATGACGCACTTTTCCGAACTCGGATCCCATATAGCTTCTTGTTAAAAAAGCAAAAAGCATATGGCTTAAACGGGTGAACGGGATCGACATAAGCATGATCTCTCCGGAAATAATATGAAAAAGAAAGAAAAACTTATAGCCAAACCATTGATGATATGCCAGAAACCCTGTGATAAAAGGAGCTGCAACAATAGTCAGGATGACATAATCAGTGGTGGACGTTAAGAATTTTACATGGCTGTAATATAGCCTTCTAATCAAGAAGAATATGCAGACAGCGATCACAATGATCGTCATGATATCCGCCACTGTATCCGGCAAAGACCACCAGCTTATGTCCCATGATTCATCAAACAGCACAATATGAGAAAGAAGAAAAAGGGGAGTAACCAGCGCACATATATGAAAGGAAAAACTGGCAGCAGTAAATCCTGGATGTCTTCTCATGTTTTCGGTTGCAAATGGTGTAAGCCAGTGAATGATAGAACGTGCGCCATATTTTAAACTCATGGAACTAAAGATGAATGGTTCTTTTTGTTTTACCATTACGGCTATTGTGATCAGCCTGTACAAGCTGCCTCCGATAAAAATGATAAAGGCCACCCATACCATTGGACCGCTTAAAAAATTATATATATCGTTCATCTTTCCTCCCTAAGGCAGCAGTTCATCTGTGTGTATAACGTATCGGATGTACTTGCCATCTTTGACTGCTCGCAGTAAAATTTTGTCTCCGCCAGGGCTGAAAACAGGATTCCACAGGGCATCAAATTCCTGTTTCCACAACCGGTCATCCATAACGACAGCATATTTTTCACCAATATTCACTTTGACGGCGACGTGGTTGCCTTCAGGACTGAACACGGGTTTCCATACCCTGTCAAATAATTTTTTCCAGGTCACCCCGTCTACTGCAACGGTTGATTTTCCGTTGTTTTTCCCTACGACAGCTATTTTTTGACCGTCCGCGCTGAAAACCGGATCCGTAAGAAGCTCATTAAATGAAATCGACCATGGCCGTCCGTTAACAGCTATTGTCCATTTGCCGTATTTGGGGGCAACAATTGCAGCGAGCTTGCTTCCATCAGTGTTGAACATTTGCTGCCAAAGCTGAACAAATTGCTGATCCCATATGCGATTGCCATCCTGGGCCATCGTCCATTTCCCATGGGTCATCACCGGTGCCACAATCGATTTATTTAATGGGTGAAAAGCAGGCTCCCAAACACAATCAAATGTTTTGTTCCATGGCGTACCATTTACGGCAATGGTATAATCATATAAATTGAGTCGTACTTCAGCCGCAACCTTCCCAGCTTCAGGGCTAAAAACGACCTTCCATACATTAACAAAATTACTATCCCAGGGCGTGCCATCTTCTGCAACCGTATAAATACCGTCTTGAAATGTAATAATATCAGCTTCCTTTAGTGTCCTATTTTGTACAACTGCGGCTGTTTTACTTCCATTCGGGCTTAAGGTCATGTTTGTTATATTATCATATGTATTGCGCCAGCCATTATCATCTAAGGCCATACCGTACTTCATATCCTGCTGAAATGTAACTGCAATATTTTTCCCATTAGCATCAAACATGGTATTCCAGACATAATCATATCTGTTTTCCCATGGAACGCCATCCACAGCGACTGTCCATTTGCCATCTTCCGACACCAGCGCTGTTAAACGACAGTCAGGTGAAAACCTCAGGTACCAGATTTTTTCGAATGAATTTTCCCACATGTCATCGTTTACGCACACATTGAATTCACCTTCAGAGTCGTTGACAATGGCGGCTATTTTTTCTCCGTCTTGAGAGACTTGCGGCTCCTCAATCCAATTAAATTT
>JAGVGX010000182.1 GCA_020056865.1 Desulfobacterales bacterium | reverse complement strand
ATATCCACCGGGATAGGGGTAGCGCCTGATGCTGTTTTCCATTTCTTAACTACTTCAGACTCCAGATGTTTAATACCGGAAAGAAATCCCTCCTTGAATATGTCTATGGATTTGCCTTTTTCAATAGATGTGTCTGCAAGCATGGTGAGAATTTCCGGTTCTCTTTTTACGCCGATCAATAACAGCTTTGCAACAGACATGATCAGTTGTGTATCAATACCATGAGGGCAGTACACCATGCATCGCCTGCATCCTGTACAAGAATAGGCAGCTTCATACAGTTGGTCAATGGCCATTTCATTGAGTTTTTGTGATTCGCCTAAAGATGGCCATATTTTTCCCTGTATCGTAAAGTATTTTTTGTAAATCTTTCGAACGCTTTCCGCTCTTGAGGCAGCCGTATATTTAACATGTCCCATTGAAGCGTAAACGTGGCAGGCATTGGTGCATACACCACACCTGGAACATGTTTCCAAGTAAAACTTCACTGCTTTATTTAATTTGCTCTTAAAAAGTGTTATCAGATCTTTTTTGGTTTGTGGGTCCATGATTAACCTCTTCTCAGTTTATTCATAGCCAAAGAAAAAAAAGAATGCATGATTTTGGAGAATGGGAAGAACATGAGAAACAAATTTGCAAAAAATATGTGAAGTACAAGAACAAATGAATGGCCTGAATTTAATATGTCATCCGATAGTGCTAGTTTTAAAGATAATATTCCGAAAAGATATTCCCTGTACCCTTCTACAGACAATTCTTCGTATCCGTACAATCGTCTTGCCCAGTCGAGCTGGCTGCCAAAAAGAACAGTTAAAAAAAGTAGTATCAAAAAGTAGTAGTCTTCAGGTACTGACAGTTCTCTGTAAGGAGAACCAAATCTCCTGAATAAAAAGAAAATCAGGCACACAGACAAAATCAATCCTATATAGCCTTTGCCTAAAAATATGTCATGCTCAATAACTTGAAAGATTTTTAGCGGGGCAACCAGTTCAATATGGCCTATAACCATAAACAAAAATGAAACATGAAACATCATTAAAAAAAACCACAAGGCCGGCTTGTGTTTAAATACCGAAGGAAGAAAGATCGTATCACTTAAGGCCCAAAGCCATTTGGGTTTTTTCTCAGGAAAAATTTGTAGTGATGAAGGATAGGTAGGTGTTTTAAATATGCTTATCAATCGCACACATGAACCGATCAAAAAAACGGCGAAAGCAACATATACCATGGGTATCAACACAATATAATATATAGTATCCACCTGAGGTCTCCTCTATCTAATGAATTAATTAAACCCAAGCCACTCGTGCAACAGGTGTTCAGAAGTTATCAAAAAAACATCTGGACACCATGTCCACATTGTATAATAAGAATCTATGCATTTCTTTTAATATAGAACCTGATTACGCCGTTGTTCTGGTCGGTTTTTAATATTTCATTCCCGCTTGTTTTTGCCCATGCTGGAAAGTCAGCCAGCGTACCAGGGTCAGTGGCAATAGCTTCAACAACCTGACCAATGTTTACTTCCTTGATCCCTTTGCTTATTTTGACAAGAGGCATGGGGCAGGGCAGGTTTTTAAGGTCAATGGTTTTGTCGATTTTAATATCCTGATTCATCATATTCTCCTTACGTTCTGATTCTTTAAATAAAAAGTTGAATTTTGCTGTTTTGGGCTTCCTCAAGAAACTTGGCAACGCCGCAATATATTAAATTGTTATAATCAATCATTTCTTCACGCTTAAATCCCATGAGGTCCATGGACATTTCGCAAATAAAAATTCTCACCTCAAGTTCTTGAGCCAATTTGAGCATGTCTTCCAAAGAGGCAACATTTTTTTTCTTCATAAGCGATTTCATCATGCTTGTTCCCATACCGCCCATGTTCATGTTGGATAATTTAAGTGCGGGTGTTCCTTTGGGGAGCATTTTGCCAAACATTTTTCCCATAACATCTTTGCCGGAAACATTTTTTTTTGCATCTCTTAGCATGGATGTTCCCCAGAAAGTAAAAAACATGACTACATCCATACCCATTGCCACAGCTCCTGTAGCAATGACAAATGCTGCAAGAGCTTTGTCCAGATCGCCGCTAAATACAATCATGGAAATTTTATTTTCAGGATTATTTTTAGTTAACGTTTCCACCTGATTCTTTAATTGTTCAACCTGCTGTTCTAAACTGCTATCTTCAGCATTTTTTCCCATTATTGCCTCCTTAAAATAGTTAAAATATTTGTTCATAGTATTAACTTAAAAAAACTTTGAAAATTATGTTAAAGGGTTTATGTTTTGGCGACTGTTTTTACGCATTTAAGTTAAGGTCTGTTTTACAGATTCCATAGCCGACCTGAGTGATTCAAGATAAACAAAAAGCTGGTTTCTTTTTTCAGAATCAAACTGTTTGAGTATATCCTGGTGAATCTGTTTTTGAAAATTGCGAACCTGCTCACATTTTACCCCACCTTCAGATGTAAGGCAGATAAGCTTAATCCTTTTATCATGGTGGTCTTCAAAACGTTTTACAAGGTTTTTTTCAATAAGGCCGTTTATGATTTTGGTTACCCTGCTTTTTGCGACTTCCAGTTTTTCAGCAATACCTTTTACAGTTAAATATCTTTCTCCATTAAACAATAGCAAACATTTAAGTTCGGCATACGGTACACCGAATTTTTGGTGTTCGTACACATGCCTGTCTTGGCAGCATTCAATCATCTCGGTAATTAAATTTTGGAGCCTGTGTGTTTGATAATTAAAGAGGTCATTAGGTTTTTGTGATTTTTTGTTCATAGTATGAACAATATTATAATTAAAGAGCCAATTGTCAAGTATATTTTTTATAAATTATTTTATAGTATATATATTATATTTATTTACAGTAAGTTATATCAAAAAATTATTTTGGTGAGGCTATTAAATATATTAATATAGTGTTAACTAATATTTGTTGCGGATAAACATATTCTGGACAGATTGATATGGAAGAATTATTTATTTATAATCAAGGTTGTTTTTCGTAAAGAAGATCAGCTATGTTTTCATCATTTCTATCATGGCATTTAAGGCCATTGTATAACCATATACACCAAACCCGGCAATCTGACCGGTTGCAATGTCAGCCGTCATGGACTTGTGACGAAATGCTTCTCTTTTGTATATATTTGAAAGATGCACCTCTATTATGGGAATGTCATGTAAAAGAAGTGCATCGCGGATAGCCACGCTGGTGTGGGTGTATGCTGCTGGATTTATAATGATTCCTTTGCACGTTTTAAAAGCCTGCTGGATTTTTTCAACAATTTCTCCTTCGTGGTTTGATTGGAAGGTTTCAACGGAAACATTTAATTTTTCACCTTGTGCCTTAAGTTCGCAGTTAATTTGGTCAAGCGTGGTTTCCCCATAAATACCGGGTTCTCTTTTTCCAAGCATATTAATATTTGGCCCGTTAATTACCAGTATTTTCGGTTTTTTCACTGCAGGTTGCATCATTTATTCTCCAATTTTCTTTTTAAAGCAGGTTATGGTGTCTTTATAATCATTGCTTCCAAAAAGTGCAGACCCTGTAACAAAGGCATCGACACCAGCCCGGGAAATATCTCCAATAGTATGCTTGCTAACGCCGCCATCAACCTGGATCAACGTAGGAAGACCTGCTGAAGTAATGGTGCTTCGCAAGTTTTTTATTTTTTGAATACTTGACTGGATAAATGATTGTCCTCCAAATCCGGGATTAACACTCATGATGACAACAAAATCAAGATCGCTTAGAACCCACTCGATTGACGACAAAGGCGTGGATGGATTTAAAGCAACACCCGCGCATACGCCTGCATCTTTGATCAGTGAAATTGTTCTGTGAAGGTGAATGCATGCTTCAGGATGGACGGAAATCCAGTTTGCGCCTGCTTTAACAAAGTCTGGAATATACATGTCAGGATTTTCAATCATCAGGTGTACATCGATAGGAAGTGACGTAACACGTCGGACAGCTTCAACAATCATTGGCCCAATTGTAATATTCGGCACAAAATGGCCGTCCATTACATCTGCATGTATCCAGTCTGCTCCGGCGTCTTCAACAGCTTTAATTTCAGCTCCCAGGTTTGTAAAATCAGCAGACAGAATTGATGGTGCTATGATTTTCATTCTATTTCTCCAATTATGGTATAGATTTGAGGTAGTTGCAATTTAATCATTTTGCTGTTTTCATAAAGCAATATCATAGCTTCGTTAAGGGCAATGAACCGTTATCCAAAAAAAATAAACGTATTGTTTTGTTTATTATCTTTTTTGTTTGTTCTTACATTTCCATCCATGCTCTATGACAGAACCGATCCGACAGGTATCATGTTTCCTTTTAAAAACTCTTTGATATTTAGATGGTTACCTGATGCTCCTTGAATTTCAAGTATGGATAAAGCGCCATTGCCGGTTGCTATTCGCAACTCATCCGGGAAACTTTTTATGACGGTCCCTGGCGTGTCGAAACAATCAATTTGAACAGGTACGGTTTTAAATATCTTTAAACGTTTTTTGCTGTAGAATGTAAATGCGCCCGGCCAAGGTGTTACGCCCCGAATAAACGCTTCGATTTTTTGAGATGGCATGTTCCAGTCTATATGG
This sequence comes from Desulfobacterales bacterium, assembly GCA_020056865.1. The sequence goes on along the minus strand of JAGVGX010000182.1, from coordinate 1,469 downwards.
CCGTCTTTTTTTTTAAATAAAGGTGCATATGTTGACTTCTTATGGTCTTGGGGAACCGGAGTAATTTTATTGGCTGCAAGGCGTTTTATGGTTTCTATCAGCATATCTGCTCCCATAAGGGACAGCCGTTTTGCAAGTGTTTCGGCTGTGTCATCAGCTCTTATTTGAGTTGTTTCAGACAGGAGTATATCCCCGGTATCAATCCCATGGTCCATAAGCATGATGGTAACGCCGGTTTTTTTATCTCCGTTTATAATGGCCCGCTGAACAGGTGCAGGCCCTCTGTATTCAGGAAGTAAAGAAGCATGAATATTCATGGTGCCCAATTTAGGTAAACCAAGGAGTTGTTTTGTAAGTATATGACCAAAAGCAACGACAACCATGATGTCCGGGTTGATTTTGCGTATTTTTTCGGCAAATTCTTCTGTTCGAACCGATGAGGGTTGAAAAATGGTGTAGCCCATCTTTTGGGCTGCTGTTTTTACGGGAGAATATTCTGTTTTTCTTCCGCGACCTTTAGGCCTATCAGGTTGAGTGACAACCAGTTTTACATTAAAATTGTTTTTGTTAAGAGCCCTTAACGCAGGCACGGCAAAATCAGGGGTGCCCATAAACACAACAGTTAACTCGTTATTTTTTTTGATCATATTCGTTTTGAGATTGTTTTTTTTTAATGCTTTTTCTATACATGTTTTTTTTTAGTGCGCTGATTCGATCGATAAACAAGATGCCGTTTAGATGATCAATTTCGTGCTGAAGAACAATAGACAACAGGTCATTTGCTTCAATTTTTTTTGGATTTCCGTCTCTATCCAAACCTTCAACAATGATCGAAGCTGAACGTTTAACCTCAGCTCTGAAATCAGGAACACTAAGGCATCCTTCGTTTTCAGAAATGATTTCACCTTCTCTGTCTATAATTTTTGGGTTAATCAACACCTGTAACGACTGTGGCTCTTCATTTGAAGAAATATCATATACTATGATGCTGCGATCAATGCCGACCTGTATGGCTGCAAGGCCGACTCCTGGAGCACTATACATCGTTAAAGCCATTGAGTCTATAATATCTTGAATAGATTCGTTAATATCTGTTATCGGTTTGGCAGTACGAGATAGAAAATTTTCAGGATATGTTATTATTTTCATAATCGACAAGATCACTATTGATTGACTTAACGGATACGGTCACTTATGGGTACTGTGCTATCAGTTTGATCGTTCATTATTTTTCCTTCTCGGAAAAGGTTGCAAAATACGTCCACGACGTTTGGGTCGAACTGTGTTCCTGCGCCATTTTGAATAACGGTGATGATTTCTTGCATGTCCACTTTTTTTCGATATGCGCGATCAGAATCCATGGCATCAAACGCATCGGCTACGGAAAGTATTCTCGCCAGCAATGGGATTTTATCTTTTTCCAAACCAGATGGATACCCTTTTCCGTCATATCTTTCATGATGGCATTT
>JAGVGX010000185.1 GCA_020056865.1 Desulfobacterales bacterium | reverse complement strand
TTAATGGCGAGTTGGAAACCCATGCAGCAGACGCTGTGGTTCTTGCAACAGGCGGCTACGGCAATGTCTTTTTTCTGTCAACCAATGCTATGGGATGCAATGTTTCAGCTACATATCGAGCTTATAAAAAAGGTGCTGGATTTGCCAATCCCTGTTTTACTCAAATACATCCAACATGCATACCGGTTCATGGCACGTACCAATCCAAACTTACGTTAATGAGTGAAAGCTTGCGAAATGATGGGCGGGTGTGGGTGCCCAAACAAAAAGGAGATAAACGAAATCCATCTGCAATTCCCGAGTCTGAAAGAGAATACTATCTTGAAGAAAAATACCCAAGTTTCGGGAATCTAGTCCCCAGAGATGTTGCATCGAGAAATGCAAAACAAGTATGCGATATGGGCAAAGGTGTTGGAGAAACAGGGCTTGCTGTATATCTTGATTTTGCCGATGCCATTAAAAGAGACGGCAAGGACGTAATTTCAAAAAAATACGGCAATCTGTTTGAAATGTATGAAAAAATCACCGGAGATGACCCTTACAAAACACCCATGATGATTTATCCTGCTGTACATTATACCATGGGCGGGCTGTGGGTTGATTATAATTTAATGACTACAATTCCTGGTCTTTTTGCCATAGGAGAAGCGAACTTTTCCGATCACGGAGCAAATCGATTGGGTGCAAGTGCGCTAATGCAGGGTTTGGCGGATGGATATTTTGTCCTTCCGCAGACAATTGGAGGATATATATCAGGCATTACAAAAGATGATGTTTCAACAAGCCATGATGCTTTTAAATCAGCTACAACAGAAGCAAAAGAATTTGCCAGCAAACTGCTTTCCATAAAAGGTAAGCGAACGGTTGATGATTTCCATCGTGAGCTGGGGCTTATTATGTGGGATCACTGCGGAATGGCAAGAAATAATGAAGGGCTACAAAAAGCCAAAACACTGATTCAAAATCTCAGGGGCGAGTTCTGGGAAAATGTTCTTGTTCCAGGGTCTGCAAGTCAATTAAACCAAAGTCTTGAAAAAGCAGGAAGAGTGGCTGATTTTTTTGAGTTCTCCGAACTTATGGTTGTCGATGCACTGAATCGGCAGGAATCCTGTGGTGGTCATTTTAATGAAGGATTCCAGACCGAAGAAAACGAAGCAAAGCGTGACGATGAAAACTATTCACACGTTTCTGTATGGGAATTTGCAGGTAAAGATAAAGATCCTGTTTTACACAAGGAACCTCTTAAATTTGAACACGTAAAATTAGCTCAAAGGAGTTACAAGTGACCAAAACCATAAACCTGACGCTTAAAATATGGCGACAACAGACATCCGATGCCAAAGGGGCCTTTGAAATTTACCAGGCAAAAGATATATCGGTTGACATGTCTTTTCTTGAGATGATCGATGTAATTAATGAGAAATTGACGTTGGATGGCAAGGAACCCGTTGCCTTTGATCATGATTGCCGGGAAGGAATATGCGGAACTTGCGGAAGTGTGGTCAACGGACGTCCCCACGGTTCTGAAAAGGGGACAACCCTGTGCCAGCTTCACATGCGACATTTTTCTGATGGCTCTACCCTCGTCATTGAGCCATGGCGTGCCAAAGCGTTTAATATTATCAAGGATTTGGTGGTGGACCGCAGTGCGCTTGATAAGCTGATCCAGGCCGGAGGGTATATTTCGGTGAATACAGGAAATGCTCAAGATGCCAACGCCATCCCCGTTCCCCATGAAGATGCTGAACTTGCCATGGATGCTGCCGCCTGTATTGGCTGCGGGGCATGTGTTGCATCTTGTCCCAATGCTTCAGCCATGCTGTTTGTCGGCGCTAAAGTATCACATCTGGCGCTGCTTCCTCAAGGGAAACCAGAAGCAGCCCAGCGCGTTATATCCATGATCAAGGAAATGGACAAGCTCGGATTTGGCAACTGTTCAAATGAAAAAGAATGCGAAGCAGAATGCCCCAAGGAAATTTCCATATCAAATATTGCCCGATTGAATCGAGAATTTATAAAAGCCGGATTTTTTTCAACTGTAAAAAAATAGTCCCGCCCTTATTCACTTGGGATATCAAACGCTTGTTATTTCACTTAAAAACATGTTCATGGATAACTCTATACTCACGTCAAGCTCACTCACCTACGGGATGTTGCTGTCACTGGTTCCTACTTATGTAAAATAATTTGGAATACATGGTCATATGGCATTTTTTTAAGCATATACACTCGATATATACCCTGTATTCACCTGAATATTCCACTTGAATTGCACCAAGCAATGTATCATGATACACGGATGTATCATAAAATAATTCGAGACATGCAGGTCTGCGCTGTCTGCTTATTGCCATGACATGTTATTCTTATGTGAGCAATTACGCATGGAATTGTTATGTTAACCTTGCACCGATTTTTTCCTAATTATTTTTTCTGGCAAACAACGAACAGTCAAGATCCAAACGGCAACCGGCCAAGCTCTTTGAGTTTACATGCTAAACGCCCAGAAAAATGCGAACCCCTTATTTTTTCTTCTTGAAACACAACTGTATCGTATTTAAAAAAATAACCATGGAAAGTTTAGTCACGTATCACATGTGAAATATATAACTAACTGATATAAAAATATTTATTTTTATATCTTTTGTTTTTTGTCATGGCACAAATCTTGATTTACGGTTAATGTAATCAAACTGATATTATCCTTATTTTAAAGAGGAAAATCATGAGACCATGTGACAAAATGATTGTTATGACATTTGACTTAACTGACAAAATGATCGTTCTTTCTGATCAAGGAGATGCGGTTCGTGATGATGACGGATGCGGCATCCTGTATGGTGTTATTCGAGATGCTGCATTCAAAATAAAAAAATTAGCTGAAGCAGAAAAAAACGCCCATATCAAAAAAGGCCTGTGGAATGGAAACGAATAAAAACCATTGCTGTTAATTTTTTTACATTCATATTGTAACGTTAAAATGAAGGAGGAATTTTTATGCTTAAACTTGGAGAAAAAGGCGCAATTTTACAAAGAGATAAACAAACATACGCTATCGCGCCCAGTATCCCCTGTGGTGTTATTACACCTGAACAATTGAGAAAAATTGCTGACGTAGCAGAAAAATACAATGCCGCAGCCCTTAAACTGACTTCCGCGTCACGCATAGCCATTGTAGGGCTCAAAGAAGAAGATATCGATAATGTATGGAAAGATCTTGGCATGTCACCCGGGCATGCGGTGGGCCTTTGCGTTCGAAGTATAAAAGCGTGCCCTGGATCAACATTATGCAGTCTTGGCCAGCAGGATAGCCTTGGCATGGGCATGAAACTTGATGAAACATATCATGGCATGGAACTGCCAAGCAAAACAAAGATGGCGGTCAGTGGGTGTTCCCATCAGTGTGTTGAAAACTGCATCAAGGATATCTCTTTGGTCGGGAAAAAGAGTGGATGGATTCTTATGGTTGGTGGAAGGGGTACAGGAAAACCCAGATTAGCTGAGACCCTGGCCGAAGATTTAAACTCGGATCAGGCATTAGAACTCATAAGCAAGGTCATTGACTACTATCGTAATCATGCAAAAGGAAAAGAGCGAATAGGAAACATGCTTGACAGGATAGGCATTGACACCTTGAAGACAGCTGTCTACAGTTAAATCAATCCAATACGATAGGCATTGCAGGAGGCCCTATGATCAAAGGACTGGAGTTGTCAGAATCATATTTCAGGGAGTTTGGAGAAAAGATGCTGAATGAAAAATTTCCTGAATACAAAGAAAAGATCGCAGCCGGGCTCGTTGGAGACGGTTCGGAATGCTACGGTTTCGATGATGATATATCCAAAGACCATGACTGGGGGCCATCATTTTGCTTCTGGCTCGACCATGAAGATTATCAGAAGATAGGACCATTATTGCAGACCGAATATAATAACCTGCCCACATCATTTAAAGGCTTTGAAAGAAAAATCAGTCAGTGGGGAAACGGAAGAGTAGGCGTCCTTGAAATCGGTGCTTTTTACAAAAAATATTTAGGTCTTGCCTGCGCGCCAAAAACCTTAGAAGACTGGTTGTATATACCTGAAAATCACCTTTCCACAGCCACCAACGGGAAGGTGTTTTCTGATCCTTTAGGAAAATTTTCATATATCAGAAATGAACTGCTCAGTTTTTATCCTGAAGATGTACGGCTTATAAAAATTGCTGCAAGATGCATGTCAACGGCTCAGTCTGGTCAATACAACTACCTCAGGTCTATCGCCCATAAAGAGTATTATGCTGCACAGTATTCTGAAATAAAATTTTCTGCAGATATCATGTCTTTGGTCTTTTTGTTAAACAAACAGTATGCGCCTTATTACAAGTGGCGACACAGGGCGGTTCGAACACTGCCCGTACTGGGTGATTTTATATATTCAAAAATTAGCGAAATGGTGAATACTGCCAACCATAAAATAAAAAATGATCTGATAGAATTGATGTGTTCTAAAGTAATCAAAACATTTCATGATATGGGATTAAGCGATTCAAACAGTGATTTTCTGCTTGATCACGGCCCTGTAATACATGCAAAAGTCAAAGATAACACCCTGCGTAAAAGAGATGTATGGGCAGGATAGCCTGAATCAAACCTGAATCAAAAAGGAGCTCGAAATGAAAAATATTTTAATCATCGGCGGGAGTTATTTTGCCGGAAGGGTTCTGGTTGAAGAGCTTATCAGAGAAAAAACCTATAATATTTTTGTTTTTAATCGCGGCAATGCTCCTTTGCGCTGGAAAGGAGTAACCGAGCTTGTTGGAGACAGAGAAAAAGAAGGAGATATTAAAAAGGTCATCCCGGATAACCAGTGGTTTGCTGTTGTAGATTTTTGTGCATATACGCCCGATCATATAGAGAAAATGATCCATTGTCTTTCCGGCACTGTTACCCATTATATATTTATAAGTACAACCACAGTCAATGCAAACAGCCTGGCTTTGCCTATAAAAGAGGATGCTGTCAAACTGTCAGGCCCTCAGCCTGAGCTGGGTCCTTATGCAGACTACGGCTACAACAAGTGGCTTGCAGAATGTAAGCTTGAAGCAGAATGCAAAAACAAAAAAATAAGCTTTACATCGTTGCGTCCTGCTGTTGTTTATGGGGAATACAATTATGCGCCAAGAGAATCATATTTTTTCGATTTGATTGCAGAAAATAAGCCGATTATTATTCCTGAAAACGGCCTTGCTTTGTTTAGTTTTGTATGGGTGGTTGATCTGGCAAGAATTATTATTAAATGTTTAGGAAATCAAAAAGTATTTAATCAGGCATTTAATGTTTCAGCAGAAGAACTGGTTTCATATCCAAGACTGGTTGAGGTTTTCAAAGACATAAGTGGAAAAGACTTTGAAACAAAGACGATGAGTGAAATTGAAATTGATCGAAAAAAAATTCCATTGCCCTTTCCCTTAGATAGCCACCTGGCCTATTCCGGAAGAAAACTCCAGAAGATTCTGGATTTTGAATATACACCATTTGTTAAGGGTATGCAAAGTACGTATAACTACTATCAAAAGGTGCTGGAAGCAAAAAATAAGCATACTACTTAACATCATATTTTTCACTAAGGAGGGCAATATGAACATGAATCATCAAGAAAAAACAGCTGCCGATTATGACAAAGAAGGCAAGGAAGTCGTAAAGACAGCGGATTATAAAAAAGCATGTGAATGTTTTGAAAAAGCACGCCACATATACCAAAAGCAAAAAGACCCGATCAATGAGGCTTTTCAATGTTTCAATATTGCTCAATGTTACCAAAATTTAAAAATGCCGGATGAAGCTATTAAGGCCTATGCCGCATCTTATGAATTGATTAAGGGGAACCATACCCTTTCGGGCCAACAGGCCATGGTGCTTAACAACATGGGCCATTTGCATGTAGGGGCCAAACAATTTGATCAAGCATTAAACTGTTTTAATAAGGCGGTCAACCTATCTGAAACCCTCGGCGACACTCTTGGCAAAGCGTTACAGCTTCAAAATATCGGTTCTGTATACAGAGATTCTCATCAAAGCGAAAAAGCGCTGAAAGCCTATTATGATTCCATTGCTCTTTTTGAAAAAATCGGTGAAAAGATGTTTACAGCAGACCAGTGTACGAACATTGCCTACATCTATTCTGTTGATAAAAAACCCGGTGACGCATTAACATGGTATAAAAAAGCACTCGGGTTATATGAAGAATTAAATAATGAACGCAAAGCAGCGTTGACAAGGCAAAATATTAACCATCTTAAAATTCAATTATAAGCTGACATATTTACAAAACAACGATATGATTTATTGCTCAGGATGTTGACGGATTTTTTTCAGGCGTTTAGAACCTATTTTTTTATTCAAAGAGGAGATTATGAAGATACTTGGAATTTCAGGAAGTCCCCGCAAAGAAGATGTTTCAGGCGTTTTTAAACTGGTCAAAACTGTTCTTGAAAATACCGATTGTGATTACGAACTGGTTTCTCTAAGGGGAAAAACAATATCCGGATGCATCGCATGTTTGGGATGCGTACAAGACAATGTATGCAAGGTCGATGATGATATGGCTAAACTGAGAGATAAAATTGTTGAAGCAGATGCATATGTTATTGGTTCCCCCAACTATTACTCTACCTTAAATGTTAAAACGCACGCGTTTATGGAACGTCTGTTTCAGTTCAGGCATCAGGAAGGCAATATACTCTGGGGTAAACTGGCCGTTGCCGTTGGTGTCGGAGGAACAAAAGGGCAACCAGTAACTGACAATCTTGAAAAATTTTTTTCATACAATTTCATTGAAACCGTTGCAAAAATTTCCGGCCAGGGCGCTGCATCATGTTATTCTTGCGGCTACGGAGATACCTGTAAAGTGGGCATCCCCAACATACTTAATGTAAAATGGGTTGACAAAAAACCTGAAAGTGTCCCCGATGTAAGCCGTCAGCCTGAGGTTATGCAGTCTGCCGTTGATGCCGGCAAACTTTTATCCCAACGTCTGCAAGGACACAACAGGACGGAAACCGCTCAGAAAATGCAGCAGAAAATGTTTGAAATGTTACAAAGTTCCGTATAGTTTACCGCTAAGTTTTGTCTCTATCTATCAACAGGTATGCTTTTTTTTAAGGAGATTCAAGCCATGGATAAAAACATTTTAGTAGCCATAGATGATTCAGAAAATGCAATGAGGGCAGTTGAGTTTGTTGCAAAGTTTCTGGCTGATAACGGAAAAGTTACTTTATTTAACGTTCTTCAGGATACAGCAGCGTTATGCAGCGTTGAAAGCCCTGAGCTGACACCTTATTTTTTATCCCAAAGAAGCTCATTTTGTGTATTGGAAGATAAAAAAAAAGAATTAGTGGACAAGGCCATGCAAAAAGCAAGGAGAATATTGATTGATGCAGGATTTGAAGATAAAAATATTTCAATAAAATCAAATATAAAAAAAAAGGGCATCGCAAGAGATATCGCTCAGGAAGCTCTGGGCGGCTATGATCTGATCGTCATCGGCAGAAAAGGGTCTTCAGGCGTAAAAGAGTTTTTTCTTGGAAGTATTTCTCAAAAAGTACTGCATCTGGCAACAGATGCCTCTGTTCTTATAGTCAATTAATCAATTACATTTTATATCAATGCTTGATTGAACCATATCCATACATGTATCTTATGCCCGTCTCTCCATATCCATGTTAAAATGCATACTTATATCGTCAGCTGCAAAAATACGTTTGTTTTTTTGTCTTATTAAAATCATATGATTAAGTATGTATCTGTTACATTTGCCCGAAAACGGTTGCTTATCGGAAAAACATCCTTTATAATCGTGGACGTGTCAAAAAGAAACCCGATGTAATGCAACCTGATAAACACAGATATTTTAAAGGCCCTGTCCAGACTGTATTGTTGGGGAAGTACATGACCAAAAAAATAATGATAATAGATGACGAGCCTGACATCAGGATTTACCTCATCTCTGTCCTTGAAGATAATGGGTATTTGGCATGCTCCCACAATGATGATGTTTCCATTGTTGAATCTATCCGTAAAGAAAAACCCAATTTGATCATACTGGATATAATGATGCCGGGGCGTTCCGGAATTTCTATATATAAGGAATTGAAAAACCAGCCTGACTTAAAAGACATTCCTGTTGCTTTAATAAGCGGTATTCCTTCAACATCATCCTTTAACCCTGAAGGATTCAGGGCATTGGCACATGATGACTCGTTACCCATGCCCGCAAGCTTCATCGACAAACCGATTAAAATTGAACCTTTTTTGAAACTTGTAGAAAATATGTTAGGGGACACAACCGTATGAATAAGGCTCAGGAAGATATTCATGTATGGATTAAAAACCATCTTTTTGATTCTGTTCCCACAAACATTGCTGTTATTGATCGTGATTTCAATCTGGTTTATGCCAATAAGTCATTTGAAAATACGTTCGGAGCATGGGAACAAAAAAAATGTTATACGGTTTATAAAGGCCGTGATGCTGCCTGTTTAGCGTGTAAAAGCAGCGAAACCTTCAAGGACGGTGTGGCAAGAATCAACGAAGAGCAAGGATATAATTCAGCGGGAAAACCCATCCGATATATCAAACATACGGTTCCTATGCGACAGGAAAATGGCCTGATACGCTTTCTAATTGAAATGAGTACCGATATCACAGCCATACACCAAGGCCGCGAGGAATACGAGCTGCTGTTTAATCAGGTGCCATGCAATATTTTGCTGATTGATA
>JAGVGX010000165.1 GCA_020056865.1 Desulfobacterales bacterium | reverse complement strand
GTTCGAGGATTCCAGGATTCAAGTGTTTTAATTTCAACGCTTTTAACTTGAATCCTTGACCCCTTGAATCCTTTTATATGAAAATAGATCCAACTACTTGATAATTTTCATGCTTCGTTGTGCCCGAAATCACGGGCATGGGTGTTAGTGCATAAAAGATATTAAAGAATATAATTTAATATGTTTTTACATGCCACATTGTGGTATATAAAATAGCTTGTAATCAAACAAATAGGATATGATAATGAAAAAAAGTGAATTCATATTTTTCAGGAAAAAATTAAATAAAACGCAGATACAGATGGCCAAATTACTCGGGGTTTCATTGAAGGCAATCCACAGCTATGAACAGGGCTGGAGAGCAATCCCCGCGCACGTTGAAAGGCAGTCGCTTTTTCTTGTGTCAAGAAAATTAATGAAACCAGGAAAGAAAAATCAGTGCTGGAGTATTAAACAGTGCTCTAAGGAAATAAGAAAACAGTGTCCGGCATGGGAATTCCAGACCGGGGAACTGTGCTGGTTTATCAACGGAACCACCTGCGAAGGCTATGCCCATAAAAAATGGAAAGATAAAATTATTGTTTGCAGATCTTGTGATTTTTTTATTTCAATTTTTGAAGAAGTTATTAATGATGATACGTTGGTCATTTGATGAAGTTGTGATTGCCGGAGTAATATAACACGCTGTAATGACTTATAAATTTTTTAAAACAGGGGGATATAATGCGCTCAAAAAAACAACACAGTTTCCATACCCGGGTGATCCATGAAGCGATAAGTCCTGAGGACTGGGAGGGTGCAACGCTTCCTCCCATATTTCAAACAGCTTCGCATCATCATGCTACGGCTGAAAATCTGAGTATTACCTTTGCCGGCAAAAAGACGGATCATATATATATGCGTCTGACAAACCCGACGAACAGAGTCCTTGAAGAAAAACTGTCTTTGCTTGAAGGGGGCAAAGGGGCAGTAGTAATGTCTTCTGGTATGGCTGCTATAACCAATGCCTGTATGGCGCTTTTACGGGCAGGAGATGAATTTGTAACCGGCAACTCTTTATTTATGTCGACCTATGTTCTTTTTGCAAACGTATTTAAAAAGTATGCAATTACTGCCAGGTTTGTTGAACCGACCGATACGGATGCCATAGAAAAAGCAATTAATGATAAAACACGATTTGTTTATCTTGAAACCATTGGCAATCCGAAAATGGATGTGCCCGATCTTTCGGCGGTTGCAAAAATAGCGCACAAAAATGATCTTCCGTTGCTTGTTGATAATACACTGGCTACGCCTTATCTGTGCAGGCCATTTGAGCATGGGGCTGATATTGTGATTCATTCAACCACAAAGTATTTGAGCGGTCACGGGGATGCTGCCGGTGGCATTGTTATAGACAGCGGGTGTTTTTTATGGCCTGAAAAGCGGTTTCCTGATTTTGAGCCTTTTATTAAAAGAAAAGGTCACCTGGCTTTTCTTGACAAGGTCTGGCGTGAGCATCATATTAATTTTGGCACCACCCAGGCGCCTTTCCATTCATATTTAACCATGATAGGTTTGGATACACTGGCGATAAGAATGGAGCGTCAAGTGGAAAACGCCATGAAAGTTGCGCATTTTCTTAAAGAAAGATCCGAGGTTTTCTGGGTAAAATATCCAGGCTTTGAAGATAGCCCATTTCATTCTGCTGCTAAGAAACAATTTGGTGGCAAAGGTTTTGGAGGGATGCTTACTTTCGGCTTAAAAGATCAGGAAACTTGTTTTAAATTTATAAACAATTTGAAGCTGGTGTATCATTTGGCTAATCTTGGTGATTGTAAATCCCTTGTTATTCACCCGTATTCTTCGCAATATTTTTCATTTGACGAGCCGACAAGGCAATATCTTTCCATTACTCCGGATACGATTAGACTTTCGGTTGGTATTGAAGCTGTGGAAGATATCTGTGAGGACATTGGCCAGGCATTGGATCGATTGAACAATGAGTGAATATATTGAACATGACACCCAGGGCGTTTCAGTGGGTCTTGTAGAAAAAAAATACCATGTATTTGCAGAGCCGCCCAGCGAGATGCTGCTTGAAAACGGTACAACATTCGGACCGATACAGCTTGCCTATGAAACATACGGCACCATGAATGAGGCAAAAGACAATGTTATTTTAGTGCTGCATGCCCTTACCGGTGATGCACATGTTGCGGGATATCACAACGAAAGCGATGCCAAACCCGGGTGGTGGGATTTTATGGTTGGCCCCGGCAAAGGGATTGATACGGAAAAATACTTTGTTATATGTTCTAATATTTTTGGCAGCTGCATGGGGTCAACAGGGCCTTCATCGATTAACACAAAAACAGGAAAGCCCTATGGGTTTGATTTTCCTGTTGTAACGATTGGGGATATGGTATGTGCCCAAAAAAAATTACTGGATCATTTGGGGGTTAAAAAAATTCATTCGCTTATAGGCGGATCCATTGGAGGTATGCAGGTGCTGGAGTGGTGCGTAAGATACCCGGATATGGTGGTTTCCGCCATCCCTCTTGCAACGACAACGAGGCATTCCGCTCTTGCCATTGCGTTTAACGAGGTTGCAAGGCAGGCGATTATTGCAGACCCGAACTGGAACAACGGGGACTACTATTCAGGCAAAAAACCTGATTTAGGACTGGCTGTTGCACGCATGATAGGTCATATCACCTACCTTTCAGATGAGTCGATGCGATTAAAATTTGGAAGGAAATTACAGAATAAAAGTGACTTTTCTTTTAATTTTGATGCGGACTTTCAGGTTGAAAGTTATCTTCGTCATCAGGGATCGAAATTTGTTGAGCGTTTTGATGCCAATTCATTTCTTTATATTACCAGAGCTGCAGATTATTTTGATCTTGAAAAACAGCACGGCAGCGGTTCAATTGTAAAGGCGTTTTCCAGGGCACGTGCAAAATTTCTCGTGGTTTCATTTTCTTCTGACTGGCTATATCCCACATATCTGTCAAAGATGATGGTAAAGGCCATGAAGAAGAACAAGCTTGATGTAAGTTTTTGTGAAATTGAAGCGAAATGGGGTCATGACGCGTTTCTCCTTCCCAGCAAACGGCTTGAGAGTCTGATAAAAGGTTTTTTAGAAAGTGTAGAAAGGTAAGGAAGATAGATGAAGGAAGTTCACGGTAAGATACGTTTTGATTTTAAAATAATTGCTTCATGGATAAAATCCGGATCAAACGTTTTGGCTTTAGGATGCGGAGAAGGAGACCTGCTTTATTTTCTTAAGAAAAATAATAACATTAAGGAAACAGGGATAGAAATAAAAGAATCAAGAGTTGCTAAATGTATTGAAAAAGGGCTTACTGTTCTTCAGGGTGACATTAACGAAGAAGTAATGGATTATCCTGACAACTGCTTTGATTATGTTATCCTCAGTCAGACCATGCAGCAGGTTTATGCGCCATTTGAGTTAATCATGTCAATGCTTCGAATTGGGAAAAAGTGTGTTGTAAGCTTTCCCAATTTTTGCCAATGGGAAATTCGCACACAGATTCTGTTTTCAGGACATGTGCCCAAGACCAAAGAACTTCCCTATGAATGGTATGATACGCCAAATATCAGGCTTCTAAGTATAAAAGACTTTAGAAGTTTTTCCAAAAAGGCCGTGTTTAATATAATTAAGCAGGAAGCGTTTAAATATGGCAAAGATAATACGGATGGAAAGATCGTTTCGTTTATGCCGAATATGTTTGCTACCAATGGAATTTTTCTGATAGGCAAGTAAACAAACGAAGCGTTTTAGATTTTGGAAAGTTGATCATTTTTGTATTTAATGGGGGATAGATGAAAAATAGTTTAGACGGGGCAAAAATTATAGGAAAGATAATGGAAATAAAAAAACGTATGGGCAAGGAGCTTGTTATCCTTACCCATAATTATCAGCGCAAGGATATCGTGGACATTGGTGATTATTGCGGAGATTCTTTTGATTTATCTCAAAAAGCCGCTTCAGATAACGATGCGAGATTTATTGTTTTTTGTGGTGTTCATTTCATGGCGGAAAGCGCTGCTATTCTGGCAAAAAAACATCAGGTCGTCCAAATCCCGGATATGGATGCCGGCTGCTGGATGGCGGATATGGCCAATATATATCTTGTTGAAAAAGCATGGAATGAAGTTATTGGTATTACCGGTGATGGTTCTGTGACCCCCTTGGTTTATATGAATTCAGATGCATTAATAAAGGCGCACTGCGGCAAACATGGTGGCGCGGTGTGTACGTCTTCCAATGCACCTGCCGCGTTTCGGTGGGCATTTAATAAACGTGAAAAGATTTTCTTTTTCCCTGATGAACATCTGGGAAGAAATACAGGCAACCTGCTGGACATTCCTCCTGAGCAGATGATTGTGTGGAATCCGGATAAGATATTGGGGGGAAATTCAATTGAGCAGATTAAAAATGCAAAATTGATTCTTTGGAAAGGACACTGCCTGGTGCATACCCGGTTTACGGTTGAGCATATTGTTAATAAGAAAAGCAAGTTTCCTGATGGAATCGTTGTTGTTCATCCTGAATGTGTTCAGGAAGTTGTCGGCATGGCAGATGCGGTGGGCTCGACAAATTTTATTGGAAAATATGTGGCTGATGCGCCTGCCGGAGCGACCATAATTATTGGTACAGAAGTAAATATGATTAAACGGCTTGCTGTTGAATATCCGGATAAAAAGATTATGCCGCTTCACGATTCTTTATGCCCCAACATGTATAAAATAAATCCTGAAAACCTTTTTAATACGCTTGAAAATATCGGCGAAATCAACGTGGTTGAAGTTGATGAAACAACAAAAAAAGGAGCAAAAATTGCCCTAAACAATATGTTGTCTCTCGTGCTGCAATCGGGTTTAAAGTAAATGGACAGGGCATCAAAATAATTAAGCCGCTTGCTTCATTTCAATTTCTTCATACGCCTCAGGCAAACAATATAATAGAGGCTGTGTGCTCACTTTTGATTATCAATTCAATATAACTCAATATCCTTATTCTATGATTGCAATGAGCGATTCAAGGTGTCAACAAAGTTAGGACACATTGTGTGTTTGTATAAATCACAAAAGGTGATTTGCGTTGCTTAATCATTAGGCATCTGTATATTATTGCCCTACACATGTGTAGGATATTATTCACATTGGGTCGGACCTTTTTTAGCTAAAGGGCAACAGCTGTAATAACAGTATGTTACAAGCCAAGATTATATGGCACATGGTTTGCTAAAGCTTATAACAGCGTATAGCAGGAATATTATTTTGGAGGAATGAACGTTATGAAAGCAGTGGCTAACAAAACATATCATCCAATGATCCAGATCAAAATCCCCTTTGGTTTGTTAATCCTTGTGCAAAATTGTTCCTGCACGCTTTAGTTTGATTCATGAAATTCGTCACTCAAGGAGATCTGGCATTGTCAATTAAGATATTAATCATAGACGATGATGAAAGCTTCTGCCAGGTGATGAAGTTTCACCTTGAAGAAGTTGGTTTTGAGATCGATACAGCACACGATGGGAAAACGGGTCTGTCTTTATTTACGTCTAAGAAGCATTCAATCGTGCTTACAGACATGAAAATGCCTGGCATGGACGGTCTAAGCTTGATGAAAGAGGTGCACAAACGCTCACCTGATACACCGGTGATTGTCATTACAGCCTTTGGTGATATAGACACAGCTGTTGAGGCTATGAAGTGCGGCGCTTTTGATTTTGTACCTAAACCCACCAGTCGTGAACACTTAAAAATTATTGTAAAAAGAGCTGTTGATCATGTTGGATTAAAAACAAAAATACGCGAATTGGAAACCCAAAAATCGATAAAAAGTGGTGATATCATTTTTCAATCCAGCACTATGGAAAAAGCCATTGATTTAGCAGATCGGGTAGCTGGTTCAGATGCAAGCATATTGATAACCGGAGAGAGCGGTACCGGCAAAGAGATCATAGCCCGTAGAATTTTTATGAAAAGCCAGCGTGCAAATGGACCTTTTGTTACCGTTAATTGTGCAGCTATACCCAAAAACTTATTGGAAAGTGAGTTGTTTGGGCACGTAAAAGGCGCTTTTACAGGTGCCACACG
>JAGVGX010000288.1 GCA_020056865.1 Desulfobacterales bacterium | reverse complement strand
CATATAAAATGCAGCCATAACCGGGTGTAGGAAGCTGAAGATTGACCAGCCCGGGTTGCGGCACTTCCACGTTTGTGGTTTTGCTTTGTGAAATATCAACCGCTTTCATGCTGATTCGTGGAATAGTAAGAATTTCTATATCATATTTGCCAACGAGATAACGAACTGTTTGATTAAAATTCTGAACATTTAAAGTATTCGGATCTCCAGTCTGACGTACAATTACTTCAATATTTTTAAAATCCTGTTTACCGGCAGCTCTTACATATAAGTTCCCTTGGGGCGCATCAACAGCAATAACAGAATGTTTTCCAGGATAAAGTTTAATTGTATCTCTTCTGACAGATGGTAAGGTATGAACTACAAGGTCGTATGTAAGCAAAGGATCTATCATCAGTGTATCGGGATATCCGCGATAGTTCATCGTGTGAACAAGATTGTATTTTGGAAGACCCGAATAACTATCGTAAAAAGTCATTGGAACATTCGTTTCTGTTGGCTTTCCGGAAATATCCATTAAATTTACCTGAACCGTAGTTGGGTTAAGAACCTGTGTGATGACTACTCTTAAAACATTACGAAAACTTTGTTCTTCTTCTGCATCAAAGAATTTTCCGATGCACTCAAACTGAGATTTGTCTTTAATACCAATACCGATAACAAAGGGTTTGATGATAATTCCTTTTTTTTGCAATTCCTGAGAAATCTTGCAGGGATCACCATTGCATTCTTCAATTCCGTCTGTAATAAGGATTACAACATTACGGCTGTTATCAATGGGCGGGAAATCGTTGGCGCATAATTCCAACGAACGAGCGATAGGCGTTGTTCCTTTTGGAATCAAAACTTTAATTTTGTTTTTAATTTTCTCAACATTGTTTTTTGCAAACGGAATTTCCAGGCGTGAGTCATTGCAATCCTGCGGTGGCACCTGACTCTGATGTCCATAACAACGAAGAGCAAGTTCAATATTGGGAACGCTTTTTAAACTGTCGAGTAATTCGGACAACAGTTTTTTTGCAATAATCATTTTCGTATCACTCTGCCATTTTCCATACATGCTGTATGACGCATCGAAAATAAAAAGGATACGCGTAGTAGGAGGCGGTGGCTTTTCAACGGGTTTTACCTGACTGAATGAAGTAAGCGGTAAAAGAAAAGCAGCAATAATATAAAAGAGAATTTTTTTCATCAATTAGAAATCACCTTGGGTTTCGAGAAGCTGAGCAAGTGCAGTGCCAAGTTGTTCATCATTGGGAGCTACGCCGTGCCATTTGTGATCGTTGCGCATGAAGTCAACGCCGGCGCCCATTTCAGTTTGCATAAGGATCATAACAGGCTTTCCTTTTCCGCAATGATTGATTGCATCAGGCATTACTTTTAGAATATCATCCATGTTATTTCCCTGCATATGCAAAACATCCCATCCAAATGTTTTCCATTTTCCATCAAGGTCACCCAGCGAAATTACGCTCTCGCAGGGGCCGTCGATTTGTTTTCCATTGTTATCAATGATTGCAATCAGGTTGTCAACTTTCTTAGCAGCAGCAAACATCGCTGCTTCCCAAACCTGACCTTCCTGAATTTCTCCGTCGCCCATCAGGCAAAAAACAAAATTTTTATCACCATTCAGTTTCTTTGAAAGAGCAGCACCGATAGATGCAGACAAACCCTGACCCAAAGAACCGGATGCAATGCGCACGCCCGGCAGATGTTCGGCAGGAGTGGGGTGTCCCTGCATGCGTGTATTGATGCGGCGGAAATCGTTCAGTTCTTTAATCGGAAAATATCCGCTGCGTGCTAGAACGCTGTACCAAACGGGCGAGATGTGTCCGTTAGAGAGAAAAAATAAATCTTCATTTTTACCATCAATTGTGAATGCAGATGGGTTATGACGAAGAATGTTAAAATATAAAGCAGTCAATAAATCAGCGCAACCAAGCGATCCGCCAGGATGTCCTGATTTTGCAGCATTCGTCATTCGGAGAATATCACGGCGCACTTGCGTGGCCATCATTTTCAGTTCATCACTATTGAGCATCTTGGATTTATTTTGATGCAAAAGTAGCTTAAATTAAAGGCTGAATGCCTTGTGTGTTAATAACTTTTGAAAAGTGATTTGCTTAATGAAAGGCTAGAGAATAAAGAAATACAGCAATATTTGTGAAAAATGTTAACGTGCCTTCACTTCAATTTTGATTGTCTTTTTAACTTCCTTATCCCATTTATAACATGCGTATTTCATGTTTTCTTCAAAGTCTCCAAAAATATGTGGCTTATGTAAAAAAAGACTGTAGCTGCATTCAATAGTATATATTCCGGGTTTGTTAAACTGACACCAGTTGGAGATACTTTCTTTCAGCGTATCACTTTCGCCGCGTTGCAATGTGGGGAGTCCTTCACGACCGCCTCCATCAATATTATTGTTGATGTCTTTTTGTAAAGAATCTTTTAATAATATTTTAAAACTGAAATAATTGCATCGACCGCTGTTGTTGTTATATCTTCCTCCATGATTGAAAGTGAAAGGAGTCTTCCCAACATTTTTCAGTACAAAAAGAATGGAAATATTCTCTCCTGTAAAGTAACTGTTTTTTAAAGGAATAAAATCCGCTTTTGGTTTATAGCCTGGATTCGAGCGTTTTGTGCATTTGATTTTCATTTTTTTTGAAATGAGCTTTGCTTCCTTATCCGTTAATTTAAATTCAATTTGAGAAGAACTGTCGTCACTGCCGATTGATTTCGGTTGAAAGTAAAAAGTGTCGATTTTCAGAACAGGCCAGGGATCTCCGTTGGTTCGTCTTTTTGTAAGGAAAAATGCACTATAACTGTTGTTCGCATTGTCTTCGGAAAATATCCATGCTTTTATAAATGCAATGTTTTTTTCTGAAACATTTATTTTGTTTCCGTGATTGTCTTTAACAACTTTTCCGGTACCGTCAATATTGGTTTTGAATAATCCGTTTTGAGTGAATGCAGATAAGCTCTGTAATACAAGAGCACAAACAATAAAAGGAATACAAATGTTTTTCATAAAATCAGGTTTTTT
>JAGVGX010000195.1 GCA_020056865.1 Desulfobacterales bacterium | reverse complement strand
TGTAAATTTCAAAAAATTCAACAAAGGGTGCACAACCACTTACCCTTAACTATCAATTAAAAAAAAATCCTGCAATTATAAATTGTTCCTATAAAATTAATTTTTTTTAGTTGCGGTGTTTCCCCTCGTATTTGATCATTCAAATTTCAAACGCAAATTTGTTATGAACAACATCTTTCATTTTATTTCATATAAACATATTATATTATAATCCATATCTTGACATTGGTATATACAGTATTATTTTTTAAGCAATAAATCATCACAGAAAGGTTTTTTAGGAGAATGAAACAGCCAATGACTGCTAAAGATAATAAACAAAATAAAACAGTCACAAAACAAGAGGACAAAAACCATACATCTGTTAAAAAAGAGCCGGAAGTTACGGAACCGAATCTGGAAGAAAAAGATCTATTATCAGAATTAAGCGATAAACTTGAAACATCAATAAAAGAAGCCAAAGAATCATACGATCGTTTTTTAAGAGTATCAGCCGAGTTTGAAAACTACAAAAAACGTAGTGCCAGGGAAGCAGAAGATTTTAGAAAATTTGCCAATGACGCCTTAGTTAAGGAATTGCTGCCTGTAGTAGATAATCTGGAACGAGCACTGAATTCCTCAAAAGAAAACACAAACAGTGAAACAGGAATTTTAGAAGGGGTTCATATTACCTTAAATGAAATACTGAAGGTTTTTGAAAAATTTGGGGTAAGATCATTTGATTCTGTGGATAAGGCATTTGACCCCAGTTTTCATCAGGCTGTCATACAGGAAGAAACTGAAGACAAAAATGAAAATATTGTATTAAAAGAGCTTCAAAAAGGGTATTTGATGCATAACAGGTTGCTTCGACCTTCCATGGTAGTTGTTTCAAAATCGGTAAATAAAACGTGAGAACCGGAATCTAATAAAATCAATTAAGAATAAAACGTAATCTTAAAAGGTTATTCAAAAAATAAAAATGGGCGAGGAGGATTATCAATGGGAAAAGTTATCGGGATAGATCTCGGTACCACAAATTCATGTGTTGCTGTCATGGAAGGTGGCGAGGCGAAAGTAATAACAAATCAAGAGGGCGGGCGCACAACACCTTCTATCGTTGCTATAACAGAAAGTGGTGAAAGATTGGTGGGACAAATCGCAAAAAGACAGTCCATTACCAATCCTGAAAATACGGTTTTTGGCGTGAAAAGGCTCATTGGCCGAAAATTTTCATCACCTGAAGTGCAAAATGATATAAAGAACCTTCCCTACAAAATTGAAGAAGCAAAAAATGGCGACGTTCGTATCAATCTTAAGGGGCAATATCACAGCCCTGCACAGATATCATCATATATCCTGGCCAACATAAAAAAAACCGCAGAAGAATACCTCGGAGAACCAGTAACAGATGCAGTAATCACCGTACCTGCCTATTTTAATGACAGCCAGCGCCAGGCAACAAAGGATGCGGGGAAGATTTCAGGTCTTAATGTTTTACGAATCATTAACGAACCTACTGCCGCATCACTCGCCTATGGCCTTGACAAAAAAAAAGAGGAAAAGATAGTTGTTTTTGACCTCGGCGGCGGAACATTTGATGTGTCTATCCTTGAAATCGGTGAAGGGGTGTTCGAAGTTAAGTCAACAAATGGAGACACCCATCTTGGCGGAGAAGATTTCGACTTAAGGATTATCGATTATCTCGCTGCCGAATTTAAAAAAGACCAGGGAATCGATATCAGAAATGACAAAATGGCACTGCAACGGCTGAAAGAGGCCGCAGAAAAAGCAAAAATGGAACTTTCAGCAGCCCTTGAAACCGATGTAAACCTTCCATTTATTACAGCAGATGCCAGCGGCCCCAAACATATGAACATCAAGTTAACAAGGGCAAAACTCGAATCTTTGGTATCCGTCCTTTTAGACAAGCTTGAACATCCTTGCCAGGTTGCATTAAAAGACTCGGGGATTAGTACATCAGAAATAGATGAGGTCGTTCTGGTTGGTGGAATGACGCGCATGCCGGCCGTACAGGAACGGGTTAAAAAGATATTCGGAAAGGTCCCGCACAAAGGGGTTAATCCGGATGAAGTTGTAGCGCTTGGCGCTGCAATACAAGGAGGCGTTTTAAAAGGAGATGTCAAAGATGTGCTCCTTCTTGATGTCACCCCCCTTTCTCTCGGCATTGAGACCTTAGGCGGTGTCATGACCAAACTCATAGAAAAAAATACAACCATCCCAACGAAAAAAAGCCAGACGTTTTCAACAGCAGCAGATAGTCAGCCTGCAGTTTCCATTCATGTCCTCCAGGGTGAACGGGAGATAGCGACTGGCAATAAAACGCTTGGGCGTTTTGAATTGGTAGGCATCCCTCCTGCGCCAAGAGGTGTCCCCCAAATAGAGGTGACCTTTGATATTGATGCTAACGGCATTGTTAACGTTTCTGCAAAAGACCAGGCCACGGGAAAAGAGCAATCCATTCAGATCACAGCCTCTTCGGGGTTGTCAAAAGAAGAAATCAATTCGCTTATTAAAGATGCAGAGCTGCATGCGGAAGAAGATAAAAAGAAAAAAGAAGTGGTTGAAACCAGAAACCATGCTGATTCTCTGATCTATTCTACTGAAAAATCACTGAAGGATCTTGGCGATAAAGTTGATAGCAGCACGAAAAGCAACGTTGAAAATGTTATTTCTCAACTTAAGAAAGCCATGGAAACTGAAAATGTAGAAGACATTAAGAAATTAAGCGAAGAATTATCTCAGTCGGCCCATAAATTAGCAGAAACCGTGTATAAAAATGCCTCACAAAGTGAGCAACAGGGCGAACCATTTGAAGACGGTTCACAACAAGCAGCAGGCGGCAAAGCATCTTCTTCATCCGACGATGATGTGGTAGATGCTGATTTTGAAGAGGTCAAAGACGACGAAAAAAAATAACAACGCATTAAATATGGTCAAGAAGTTAAATCAGATCTGTAATAACCATGTCGGCATGAATATGCCAGCATTCAGGATAATCTTTTCTTAACCTTAACGATCTTGTATCTCCTGCAAAAAGGGCTGTTGTAAACCCGGCTTTTTTTGCAGGGGATATATCGTTTAACATATCATTTCCTAAGTAAAGAACATCTTTTTCACAAATCCCCTTGTCTTTCAGTTTTTCTTTATCTTTATCAAACATGCACATCAAAGGTTTGGCATGGACACATATGTACGAATAAATTGTGAGGGCTGGATGAAATCCGATTTGTTCAGGGCGTAAATCCAAAAACCACCCAAATAGACACTTCGTGTAAAACTGCGCGTTTGAAATAATGCCCATCGTAACATTTGACTCATGACATGCAGAAAGCATTTTTTCCAAATTGGGCATGGGATAAACAGGCTTGACAATCAGTTCAAACAAGCATGCGAATTTTTTTATCACTTCAATATCATTGATACCAAGAACATCCATCCATAAGCGATCTATTTTTACTTCAGGAAAATCAACGCCTTTTGTCCTAAATTCATTGTGTTTATTTTCATTTGAAAAGGCCTAATCCATTCAACGACGTTCTGAATCGGGTTTAAATTTTATCTTGCTTTCCATATCCTCGTTATATTACATATTTTAAGATAGATAAAAAAGTTAAAAAAGTTAAAACATATGCTCCAGATACAGGGTCACCATTCAGCGATTTATACATTTTCGAAATTAAATAAGGAGTTGGGTTGATATTAAATATACAGGCTTTAATTCTATAATAAATTCCTGAGCTATTGAAAGGGGCAAATATGGAAAAAGTGTTGAGCAAGATTACAGATATTATTTCAGATCCCTATGCCTTTGTTGGAAACGTCCGGGAACAAACTGGGAAAAAAGTTGTAGGATGCTTTCCCATGCATGTGCCGGAAGAACTTGTCCATGCTGCTGGAATGATTCCAGTGGTAATATGGAGGGGTAGCGAAGCAGTTACATGGGGCCATGCCCATGTGCCGCCCTATGACTGCGGTATTACAAGAAGCTTTGTGGATGATGCGGTAAGGGGGAAATTATCATTTATGGACGGCATGGTTTTTCATGTTAGACAATGCCTGCAGGCAGGAGAATTTCCCTATATTATGGAAAGAAATGTAAAGCCTGCATACCAAAAAAACCTGTATCTTCCTGCGCTTTATCCGGGTGATGCAACTAAAGATTTTACAATTAAGGAGTTGGAGGTTTTTAAAGAATCCCTTGAGACATATTCAGGA
The DNA here is from genome assembly GCA_020056865.1 of Desulfobacterales bacterium. Next base: position 4,907 of record JAGVGX010000195.1, on the reverse strand, counting down.
AATAAAATCACAGATGATAATCTCAAAACAAGCATTGAAATTTATAACTTAAACCGGTCACTCCTTGAACGAATTTATGAAATCAGAAGAAAAAAACCGGAAATACTAAAAGCCAAAGAAATGATGCGGATCGTCTGGTCCAGTATGCTGATGCTTAAACAAGACCATAACGAACTTCTTACAGAACTGATAAGCAAAATGGAAGCAAAAAAGGTTGTTTCTGATAGAACCAGAATCAGAGTCATTCTTGTGGGGGGGCTTTGCCAGACAATTCAGACCGATATTTTAGACCTTATAGATGACCTTGGCATGGTTGTCCCGGATGATGACCTCTATGTAGGATCAAGATATTTTGCCAACAAGGTCAGCCTTGATGGCGATCCCTTAGATGCGCTTGCAAAGCGCTATCTGACAGAATCCCCTTTATGCCCGACAAAAGGTGTTTGGAATATACATTGGGGTGATGAAGCAATAAGGAAGTTGAAAGAAAATAATGCCAAAGGGATTATAAGTCTGCTGATAAAATACTGCCCGCCCCATGCCTGCTACTATCCGGATTTTAAAAGCAAGATGGATAAAGAAGGTATTAACGAGATCATGATACAGGTAGAGCATGAGATTATCTCATTGGAATCTGTTAAAACCAGGCTGCAAACATTCGTAGAAATCATGGGGGACGTTTAATGGATATAAAATATAAAGTAAACAGACTTGAAACCACAAAACAAATAAGACCACTGGTTGACAAACACTGGGCAGACTTGCGAACAGCCAAGGAAAGAGGAGAAAAAGTGGCATGGGCATCCGGCCCGACGTTTATTTTTGCGTATGCCATGGGTATGAAATGCCATTTCATGGCAGGATATGCCGCATACTGCGGCGGCATAGGGGCAGGAGAAGAGGTTCTGAAGGTGGCGGAGATGACAGGCGATCTTCCTGAAACATGCTCTTACCACCGCCTCCACATGGGCATGGGGGAAGCCGTGGCAAAAAATATTCCCATAAACCCCCAGGCAATCCTTCCAATGCCCGATCTTATGATTGCAGGCCGTCTTTGCCCTGAAATGTCCCATTATGCAGAAGGTTTTTACCGGAGATTCGGAATTAGGGTTCTCCCTGTTGATCTACCAAGCGTTTACGACATAGAGGATGCACCGAGAATAAGGGATTTTGTCTACAGGCAGTTTAAGGAAGTTGTTATCCCCACAGTGGAGGATATTTGCGGAAAACCCTTTGATTATGACCATATGAGTGAAATTTTAAGTGTTTTAAAAAAAGTGGCCACCTTAAGGAATCAGTGCTGGGAATTTTTCAAAGAAAAACCATCCCCGTGGACGCTCTGGGATTACGGGGTAAGTATCGCTCCGGTCTTTTATATGATGGGAAACCCTGAAGGTATTACATACTATGAAACACTTTTAAAAGAACTTCAGGAAAGAAAGAAAAACAACATCCCTGCCATTGGTCCGGATGGTGAAAAATACCGTCTTTATTGGGATGGATGGCTGCCCTGGGCGTTTCTTGGAAAATTTATGCGTAAATTTACGCCCCATGGGGCTGTATGCCTTTGCGGCAGGTACCCTTGGGAGTTTTTCCCGAATCCGGAGCTCATCGATCCGGAAAACCCTGTAGAATCCTGGGCAGATCTATACTATGGACAAGGACGCCTTATACACCATTTTTCCCCCAAAGGAACCGTTGATTTAATAGGCGAATTAATTGAAGATTACTCCATAGACGGACTTTTAATGTTCTCTTCCAAAACATGCAGAATAATGAATCTGTCCCAGCCTGACATAATAAAAACGCTGGATAAAAAATACGGGGTGCCCGGTGTAATTGTTGAAGGAGATATGATTGATTCTGCCATGATTTCAGATTCCCAGATAGAAACAAGACTTGAAGCGCTCTACGAAATGATAGATTCAAGAAAAAAATAAAAAAATCGCCGGAAACAGGCTTGTACAACAAACATCTATCTTTATTTTCTTGGTGTTAAGCGATTAGAAAAAATATAGTTAATACTGTTTTTCTTGTCAATCCTTTTCATTTTTGTTATTCAAATGAATGATAAGCGGAAAAGCATATAATCACTTGTTGAGCCTTGAAAAATACTTGCATGAGCCAGAATTCCAGGATATTGCCCTTCACAGGAGGATGTGTTGAAAGAAAAAAGGCAGAGAATCGATGTTGAAATTGTTGATGCGCGTAATGAAATTCGGACAGACAAGCTTGATATCAGTTTCGGTGAGATTGCTAATCTATACGAAAATAAAGAGCTGATAATTACGCCAGAGTACCAACGACTATTCCGGTGGCAATCAACACAAAAATCTCGATTCATAGAGTCAATTCTGCTTGGAATTCCAACGCCAGCCATTTTTGTTGCTGAAGATGAAAGTGGCGTTTGGGAACTTGTTGATGGACTGCAGAGAGTATCAACTGTTTTGGAATTCATGGGCCTTTTGAAGAATGCGGATGGTGATCAAGTGCCACCGGCTAGACTCTCGTAAAGGCAGGCCGCAAGACTCAGCTACCTTCGCTTGAGGGAGCCCTGTTTGATGATTTAAGCCTTAAAACACGTTTGTCTATCAAACGCGCCGGATGCAGGGTAGAAGTGATAAAGACTGGCAGTAAACAAAAAATGAAATATGAGGTTTTTGAAAGACTGAATACAGGGGGGTCTGAGCTCACCGAACAGGAAGTCAGGAACTGTATTTTTCGAGCAATGAATCCTTATTTTGTTGATTGGATTGAAAAATTAGCACAATTCGCACCATTCATCGATAGTCTTTGTTTATCAGAATATCAAAAAAGCACCATGTTTGACCGTGGCCTTATTCTCAGGTACTTTGCTATAAAAAATTCTTATGCCGAATTTGAACATGATGTTGAACCATTTGTTACAGACTATATCCGTGACATACTCGAGGAAAATAGAGAATTCAGTAAAGATTACGAGGAGCCATTATTCAAACAAACTTTCCAGTGTATTTCCTCAGCAATAGGTGAAGATGCTTGGCGTCATTTTAAGGATGGAAGGCACAAAGGTGCCTTCTCAGTTTATCTATTCGAGACTCTAACCATTGGCATTGCAGCAAATATTGATTATGTCCGCGATCTTTCAGGGAATATTTTATGTGAAAAGATAATTAAGTTCAAACAGGAGCCAAAGTTTCTTGATAACACAGGACCAGGGGCAAATGTAAAATCAAAGCTCCGTGGTAGGCTTGAGTTCGCGCAATCTTTTTTCTCGAAATGAAATTTATGAACCTCTCTGAAACAATAATAGAGGAAATTACTGATAATTTGGACAAACGCCGACAAGAAATTACAAATTTACGTCGTGTATTACTAAATCATGTGAATAAACCTCTTGAGGTTACGGTCGTAAGAATGGCGATACCACTTCTTTATGCGAACTGGGAGGGGTATGTTAAAGAGGTATGTCAGTTATACTTGGAATACATTGAGAAATCTGGGACGATAACTCGGAAATTAAGAGCTGATTTGCTTGGGTATTTATGGACTTCATTTTTAAAACCTCTTACAGGTGGTTTGAATTTCGAAAGGGAAAAGGCTATAGCTGAGTTGGCGTTGTATTGTATGGACAATTGTGTTGAATTTGCTGACAGTGAAAAAAATATAAATACGAAGTCAAATCTGAACTTTGCCATCCTTGAAGAGATCTCAAGACATCTCTGTCTCAACATTTCTCCTCTTGAGCCATGGAAGCATCATTTAAATGTTTTGGTTAATCTTCGAAACAATATTGCCCACGGTTCATTTCCATCGAGTATGAATTACGAAATATTTGAAGACTATGCCTGCTCTCTCATGGCCTTAATGGAATCTTTTGAAAATGTCATTGTAAATACTTTGCAGTCGCATGGTTTTAGTATTCAAAACTAACAAGTTATTATGTAATCAATCAAAAATACATGAGATTATCTATGTCACAATTAGCTGAACAAATAATGAAAGAAATTGAAAAAGCGGTATCTCACTACTGGATGACGCGCCACGCTCAACGGGAAAAACAGAAAAAGAGAGGTGTTAATGACGCCGGCCTAAGAAGTGCTGTGACCGGTGGAGCCCAGATGGACGGATTTATCAATCTCTTTACCAATTTGGTAATTGAGGCCGGAATCGGAGAGGAATGCATTTTTTATAAAAAACACTTAGAACTTCCTGGCTTTTTTCGGCCCACCAAAGAATGGGATTTGCTCGTGGTTAAAGATGGTCAATCGATAGCGGCCTTAGAGGCTAAATCTCAAGTAGGGCCTTCTTTTGGGAATAATTTCAATAATAGAACCGAAGAAGCAATGGGAACTGCTCTCGACCTCTGGACCGCTTTCAGAGAGGGAGCCTTCAATGGAGGGCTTCAACCTTTCCTTGGATATTTCTTTATGCTTGAAGATTGTGACGCCTCAAACAGGCCCGTTCGAGTAAAGGAATCCCATTTTAAGGTTTTTCCTGAATTTGTCGGGGCCTCTTATATGAGGAGGTATGAGCTTTTTTGCAGAAAACTTATCCTGGAACGGCATTACTCCTCAGCATCGTTCATTGTTTCTGATAGTGAGAACGGTAAAACCGGCAAATTTAATGAACCGGCAGCCGATCTTTCATTCTCAAATTTTACCAAATCTCTTGCTGCACATGTCGGGGCATTTATATGAAAAATGTCCTCAATAGAACTCATCATAGATTGATCAATGGAGACGCAAGGGATTTGTCATTTCTAAATGATGAATCTATTCATTTAGTTGTTACATCACCCCCCTACTGGAATTTGAAGCGGTATCAGGAAAATCCTGACCAGCTGGGTCACATTGAAGAATATGAAATATTTTTGAACGAATTAGAAAGGGTATGGAAAGAAGTATATCGTGTTTTAGTTCCTGGGG
>JAGVGX010000192.1 GCA_020056865.1 Desulfobacterales bacterium | reverse complement strand
GGCTGGATTCACGAAGATGCTTACCACAAGTATATCGGCCAGTTCACGTCCCTTTTTCATGAGGGAAAGGTGTCCTTCATGCAGAAAGCCCATTGTCGGCACGAACGCAACAGTTTTTCCCTGTTGCCGCGCCAGGTCAGAATACCTTTGCATATCTTTGATTGTGTTGATTATTTCTATGTCGCCCACCTGTCCTTAAAAGTTTTCACTGTGTTATCAGAAACAGCCATGTTTTACCGTCTCGTAATAAAAGTAAAAATTTGATTTTTTATGTCTTTCCCGCGAAAGTCCGCCACGGCGGATTTTTAAACAAGTTCTGGACTCCCGTTTTCACGGGAGTAACGATCTTGAGACTTATTACGAATTCATCCGGAAACAAATTATGGAAACTATTCTAAGACAATGAGCAGGAAATGTCAATGAATGCAAGGAGATTTTATAGCAGGCGATCTGCCGGTACAAAAATATTATGAGTTTCTTTTCAGCCGGGGATTTGTCAGGACAATATGCGAATGCTGCAGGGGCCTCAAATGGAAGTGACCTTGATCCAGAGCACACACCTTTTTAACCGAAACAGATAGCGCGTTCTCCGCTGCTTGCGACGGTGTTATTGATCTTTGTTCCGGTTCATAAATGCTTTAGCCATATTATTACCTAATTTTGCTGCAACTTGCATGTCGGCGATCAGATCATTTTTACGATTAATCTTTCCATACGAAAGGGCGCGAAAATAATGAGCCTGGCTGCTATTAGGATTTGATTCGATAAACAGGCTTAAGTCATTAATTGCTTCCTGAAACCTGTTAAGAAAATAAAAAACAATCCCCCTGTGAAAATAAGCCCTTAAAAATTTCGTCTCCATTTCAATTGCTTTATTTAAATCAACTAGAGCCTCCTGGTATTTTTTTAGATTCAGGAACGCAAACCCGCGATTGACATAAAACTCATTCTTATAGGGATTTATTTCAATTGCCCTGTCACAATCTTTTGTATCCAAACCGGTTTTTCCGGACACGTGATATGCCCGGCAACGATTGCTGTATGGATATCCCCATTTGGGATTAAGTTCAATTGCCTTGCTAAAATCTTCAATTGCCTGTGAATACTCTTTGCTTGAAAGATAGCAAAGACCCCTGACATTATAAGCCTTGTCACTTTTGGGGTTTATTTCTATTGCCCTGTTAACATCTTTAATTGCCTCATCATAATAACGGCTTTTATAATACGCAAAACCCCGATTGATGTAAGCCTCTGCATTATTTGGCATCAATTCGATGGCTTTACTGCAATCATTGATTCCTTTTTGTGGTTGATCTATCTTGGCGTATGCTAAGCCTCGAACGCTATAGGCCCTCGCATATTGAGGATTCAGCTCTATTGCTTTATCGAAGGCTGTAATTGCATCCTGATATTGACCGGCAAACGTCATGGAATTCCCCTTGTCGAACCAGTCAACGGCATTTAACTCATTAGTCAAGGCAATATATTTTTTTTGCTCCTCTTTTTTCTGGCTGGTTTCAGGCGCAGTTTTCAGTTCCTGTTTTAACCTTTCGACTTCCAATAACAATTCCTTCGTTCTTTTTTTGGATTCTTCCAACTCGCTTATGTTCTGTCGTTCCTCTTTCAAGCTGGCAATCGATTTCTCCAGTTCTTTTGGATCAACTTGAATTTTAGCAACGATGTAATACGATTGACCGTCCCATTTCTCTGTAATTATCTGAGCTCTGACTATACCTGCGGTTAAAGCGATAATTTGGTCTCTGGTCACTTCATAATTTACAATCTCGGTATTTCTCTCAAGGTATGTGCCTAATTCTTCAAGCAGAAGGCTCTTGACCTGTTCCAGGGAAATTGTACGACAGGATATTTTGCTGTCAGCCTCGCTGGCTTGATATGAATATTCTTTCTGGTATGTTACTAAATTTGCAGATGCTTGAGGTATTAGTGTAACCAATGTCAGCGTAATAAAAACAATTGTAAGAGGCAGGTATTTTAAAACCAGCTCAATGTCAGGTATATATCTTTTATCAGAATACCACTGTCCCGTTATGATTAGCCGGCATAAATTCAGGAGTTTTCGATTCATTCTTTTCCTTATTATTATTATGGTTACTATTTAAAGGAAACCACCATCTGTTTACGAGTGAAAAAAATAAGTAGTTGAAGATCGAATTAACTGGCGAATAAGAATATTAAAGAAAATGAAGCGAGAGTCAGCTTGTATAGCGGTATTGAATTGTGGAAGAGGATATTCTTGATAATTTAATATGTTGAAACATTCCGGATGTCAAGAAAAATTAATTTAAACTATCTTTTCAGCCTTTTTTCCCCGCAGTAAATAAAAAGTCCGGCATCTCTTGCAAGACACGCGATTGTCATGTTGATTTCTGAAGCGAGTTTGACAGCCAGTTCGGTCGGCCGGGATGTGGCAAGTAAGACAGGAATATTTGCTTTTGCCGCTTTCTGGACGAGTTCGAAGCTTACCCTCGAAGAAAGAACGAGTAGGGTCGCCTGTGAAAGTTTTTTGCCGAGAAATAATTTTCCTACTGCCTTATCAAGTGCATTATGGCGGCCTACATCTTCGGCTACAGATAATAGTTCGAATTCAGGTGAGAAAATTGCCGCGGCATGGGAAGCATGTGTAGCTTTTCTAAATGGCTGGTGATCCGAGAGTGATTCAAGACAATAAAGGGCTTTATTGATATCTATTGATATATCGTCAGCAAGAGACCTGATGGTCTGGTAAAGGTCTTC
>JAGVGX010000303.1 GCA_020056865.1 Desulfobacterales bacterium | reverse complement strand
TCTTATATACCAGGCGGTGTTCTTTGCTGATCCGTCTTGACCAGCAGCCGGACAATTGAAATTTTAACCGTTCAGGCTTGCCGATGCCATTTTCAGGATCGCGCGGGATGTCTCTCAAGAGTTGTTTGATCCGTTTTATCAGGCGTTTATCTTTGCTCTGGAACCATTCAAAATCCTTCCAGGCTTCCTGTGTAAAAAGAATCTTCATAAATCCTCTATGGAGAACCCGACAAATTTGCCGTCTTTTTCTTCCTGTAAAGATTTTTCAAGATGCGCGCGATTGGCAGGTGAGCTTAACAAATAGGCTGTCTCTTCCATGGCCTGGAAATCATCAAGAGATATAAGCACCGCCTGCTCTTCATCCTGGCTGCCGACAATAATGGTTGGCTCTGCATTGTTGCAGACGTTCTGGATAAGCGCGCGCAGATTTTTTCTGGCATTGCTGTATGTTATTGCCTTCATATGTTTGCCTCCCTTTTATGTTCAGCGGGATTTTTTTGTAACAATAAGGTTCATTATTTTTTTCTTGGTCAGCATGGAATCAATTGCCCTGATTAATGCTGTTCGATCTTCCACATTAAGGGGATCTATCCGTTTAATCCTTTCCATCAGTTCTTTGTCTTCGATCCGTACCTCTTTGAAATCTTCTTCCGTATCACTGATAAGATGATCGATGGTAACGTCAAATACGCTTGCAAGTTATGGCGTTTGATTTTTTAAATAAAATAACACAATTAGATAAATTTAACAACTTTTTTAGCCTTGATTGTCGAGAACAAATAAAATGTCCGGACGTGCAGTTTGTGATCTGTAGGGTTTTATATGTACCTTTCGCGGAAATAAAAGGGTAAATAAAAAGGGTGACTTTAACCAATTGACATTACAGGCATTAATTTTTTTTTGGCATTAGGCGTATTGAATGTTCTTTGTTGAGGGTTGATTTTTTGCGACTTGTTTTTGCCTGCATGATGAATATCTTATAAAAAAGTGAGTGCGATGTTTATGGTGCAGCTTGCTTTCATAATAAACGACAGCGCATGGGCTTTAAAACCCGAAAGGTCGATGGGTGATACAATGGATACAAATACACTTCTAGGACTGCATGCGTTTGATGCAGAACTGATCAAAAAGATAGATGATAAAAAAAAGATGCGGGGCGATTCTTACAAACCCAGAACAAGACATTTGCATGCAGACGGGCAGGCAAAATATACCAATCGGCTTTTTTTAGAATCAAGTCCCTATCTGTTGCAACATGCCCATAACCCGGTAAACTGGTATCCCTGGTGCAAAGAGGCTTTTGAAGAAGCAAAAAAACATAACCGGCCGGTTTTTGTCAGTATCGGTTATTCCACCTGTCACTGGTGCCATGTGATGGAAGAGGAATCTTTTGAAGATGAAGAAATTGCAGCGTGTTTAAATGAGAACTTTATTTCAATTAAAATAGACCGTGAAGAGCGGCCGGATATTGACGCCATTTATATGGCTGCAATTCAGGCATTAACAGGTGGGGGTGGGTGGCCGCTTAACGTATGGCTTACCCATGAGAGAAAACCTTTTTATGGCGGCACGTATTTTCCTCCACGAGATGGGGGTATGGGGATGGCAACAGGTTTTCTGACACTTTTAAAGAAACTTAATGAGCGTTTTCATTCAAATCCCGATCTTGTTATCACGTCGAGTGAAAAGATTACAGATGTTATTCAGAAAAACCTTACCATGCCCCATAATGGCAGCATGCCTGGAACGGATCTTCTGGATCGTGCGTCACAGTATTACAAAATGAATTATAACCCGGTTTACGGCGGTGTAACCGGAGCACCGAAATTTCCAAGCAGTCTGCCTGTTCGGTTTTTATACCGATATTACAGACGTACAGGAAATAAAAATATTTTAGACATGGCCAATCATACACTTGATAAAATGTCGGACGGCGGCATTTATGATCATGTGGGAGGTGGATTTCACCGCTACGCAACGGACGAAAAATGGCTGGTGCCCCATTTTGAAAAAATGCTGTACGACAATGCACTTCTTGTTGTTGCATATCTTGAAGGGTATCAGGTTACAGGCAACAATGACTACAGGCGCATTGTGAAAGAAACCCTTGACTATGTTATTCATGAGATGACCTCGCCGGAAGGTGCATTCTATTCGGCTACGGATGCCGACAGCCTAACCCCTGACGGGCAAAATGAAGAAGGGTATTATTTTACATGGACTCATGATGAGATAGATCATGCGCTTGGCAATGATACATCGGCCATGATTAAAACGTATTACGATGTCCGAGGAGAGCCCAATTTTGAAGGTCGATATATTCTTCATACACCCAAAGGAAGGGTTGCTGCTGAAGAAAAACTTAATAGCGCAAATGAGTCTGCAGCGGCTTTGGTAACACAATCAAAAAAATGTCTTTATACAGCAAGGCTGAAAAGACCACAGCCATTGCGTGATGAAAAAATAATTACTTCATGGAATGGACTGATGATTTCAGCATTTGCCAGGGCAGGCTTGATCCTTGATGACAGGTTATATATCAATACGGCAATAATGGCTGCTGAATTTATATTAAAACATCTTTACAAAGACCAAAAGCTGCTCAGAATATATAAAGATGATCAAGCTAAATATTTGGGGTATCTTGAAGATTATGTTTTCTTTATTGCAGGGCTTATTGATCTTTTTGAGGCCACACAGGATACCTTGTGGCTGGAAAAAGCACTTGAACTGGATAAAGTGCTTGAAGGCAAGTATGAAGATCACTCAAACGGCGGTTTTTTTATGACCAGTGATGAACATGAACATCTCATCGCAAGGGAAAAACCGCATTACGATGGTGCCGTGCCGTCAGGCAACTCAACAGCTGCTTTAAATCTGTTGCGCCTTTATGAATATACATTAGATCCTAAGTATAAAAACCGTTCTGAAAAAATACTTCAGTTGTTTATTGGATCGCTTTCAACACATCCTGCGACACTTTCTGAAATGCTTTTGGCCCTTGATTTTTATCTCGATAAGCCTGAAAGGATTGTGATTGTTACTGCAGAAGGAAGAAAAAGTGATGCTGAAATTTTTATGGAAGAATTTCGAAAACAGTTTACCCCTAACAGAACGCTTACCGTTGTATCTGAAGGCAAACAGATTGAACAGGTTTCTGGAATTATCCCGTTTGTAAAAGACAAAACCGCCTTGCATGGTCAACCCACAGCCTATATTTGTGAAAACGGTGAATGCCGGATATCTACCAGTGAGACACATGTTTTCTCAGAACAGATGAGGAAAAAAACAATTCATTGACATGGCAAACGACGATGACATATATTTTAAAAAACTTCAGAATCCAAGGGGTCTGATTTCTTATGCTTGAAATTGAACGGCCTTGTTTTTTATGTGTATGAGACACTAACGTCTCAACAGTTCAGGTGAGACACTTTTTATCATATATGCACAATCCAACATAACAGGTTGTGGTTTCCCACGTTGATATCATGCTATAACATGATTATTTTTAACCATTAAATACGTTGATTTTTGTTCAATTATTTTATCATAATTTATCTATAATTTCAAACAGTTTTCCATGTTATCAAGCCCTTGACACATAAGTGTCTCACAATGTCGCGTATTGTGGTAAAGCCAGAGTGCCTTTTACAGGCAAACCGTTTTCTTTTATTTTTATAACTAACTTATATTACGCGTTTTATTATGTTTTTGTTTTGAAAGTGCTATGTTGGCACATATTTTGATATACTCAAGGCATGACAACCATTTACGTTTTTAATTATCAGGCATTTTAAACACTAATTTTTTTAAAAGGAGAGATACTATGTTTTGTTATCAATGTGAGCAAACGGCAAAGGGAGAAGGATGTACAGTAATGGGCGTGTGCGGAAAAGAACCTGATGTCGCAGCGCTGCAGGATTTATTGTTATATGCACTGAAAGGACTGTCTCAAGTGGCAGTTGAAGGACGAAAAAAAAACATTGTTGACCATGATGTCAATGTATTTACCTGCGAAGCTGCTTTTGCAACACTGACAAATGTTAACTTTGACCTTCAGCGGTTTGTCGTGCTGATTAAGCGATGTGTTGAACTTCGTGAAATGCTGAAGAAAAAAGTGCAACGCGCAGGCGGACCCGTTGTTGCTGCAGGGCCGGCCACATTTAAACCTGAAGCGGATCTTGGCGCTCTTATGCGGCAGGCAGAAACTGCAGGAATAAACAGTGATCCTGATATCAATGCGGATATCCATTCACTTCAGCAGGTGGCTACCTTGGGGATAAAGGGCATTGCTGCATATGCCGACCATGCCAGGATTCTTGGCCAGGAAGATGACAAAATTTATGCTTTTATTCATGAGGGGCTGACAGCAACATTGGACAAGACAAAAGGTTTAGAAGAATGGGTAGGCCTGGTGCTTAAATGCGGAGAAATTAACCTCAGAGCCATGGAACTTTTAGATGCTGGGAATACTGGAACTTACGGTCATCCTGTTCCCACAAAGGTATCGCTTGGCACGAAAAAGGGAAAGGCCATTTTGGTTTCAGGACACGATTTAAAAGATCTTGATGAAATTCTCAAGCAAACCGAAGGCAAGGGCATTAATGTATACACGCATGGTGAAATGCTCCCATGTCACGGTTACCCTGGATTAAATAAATATTCACACCTGGCTGGCCATTATGGAACGGCCTGGCAGAACCAGGCAAAAGATTTTGGAAATTTTCCAGGAGCCATCCTGATGACGACCAATTGTATTCAAAGGCCGAAAGATGCTTACAAAGATAACATATTTACTACCGGTCTGGTAGGGTGGCAAGGGGTGACGCATATATCAAGCAAGGATTTTACGCCGGTTATCCAAAAAGCATTACAGATGCCTGGGTTTGCGGATGACACAGAAGGCAGTTCGGTCATGGTGGGTTTTGGAAGAAATGCTGTGCTTGGTGTTGCAGGTAAGGTTATTGAGGCAGTAAAAGCCGGTGACATAAAACACTTTTTTCTTGTTGCAGGATGTGATGGTGCTAAACCTGGAAGAAATTACTACACGGAAATTGTAGAAAAGATCCCTGACAACTGTATCGTCATGACACTTGCATGCGGCAAATTCAGATTTTTTGACAAGGATCTTGGAAATATCGGTGGTATTCCACGCCTTTTGGATATCGGACAATGCAATGATTCCTACTCTGCCGTCCAGATAGCTGTTGCCTTGGCAAATGCATTTAACTGCGGTGTGAATGATCTTCCGCTTTCCATTATTCTTTCCTGGTATGAACAAAAAGCGGTTGCGATTCTTCTTACACTGCTTCATTTGGGAATTAAGAATATCCGGCTTGGCCCAAGTCTTCCGGCATTTATTACGCCAAACGTGTTAAATGTGCTGGTGGAAAATTTTAATATTATGCCGATTGGAAATGCAGACGATGATCTTAAAGCAATTTTAGGATAGTATGTCATGTATGGCAGGAGGGTTATGAT
>JAGVGX010000116.1 GCA_020056865.1 Desulfobacterales bacterium | reverse complement strand
TTCGGCATTTCGGAAATGAACATGAAAGAGATGTTCACACTTGCGGGTCTTGAAGCGCTAAAGGAGTCTAATATTGAAGCAAAGGATCTTGAAGCACTTTTTATCGCCAATGTTCTTGGTGATTTTGAGGAAGGCCAGCTTAATATCGCACCTTTTTTAGCATCTGAAATAGGCATGAGAGTTGATGCGCCTGCTACTCGATTTGAAGGTGCATGTGCATCTGCAACTGTTGCTATTCGACATGCTGCATTGATGGTAGGTTCCGGCATATATGATATTGTAATGGCAGGTGGGACTGAAAGAACTACCGTTATGGGAACAGCCCTTGCTACCAAGGCGTTTGCAATGGGAAGCCATTCTGAATATGAGTCCGGATCAGGCATTACCTTTCCAGGCGTATTCGGCATGGTTGCACATATGTACGCAGACAAATATAATATACCGTTAAAAGAGTTAAAAAAAAGCATGGCCCGTGTGGCTGTTAAAAATCATAAAAACGGCGCGTTAAATCCTCTTGCCCATTTTCAAAAAGAAATTACTGTTGATAACGTTCTTAATGGCCCCATGATATCTGATCCTTTGCAGCTTTTAGATTGTTGCCCTTTTTCTGATGGTGCTGCAGCGATTGTTATTGCAGATGCTGTTAAATTTAAAAATTTAATTTCAAAACCACCAGTTTATATCATTGGAACAGGGCAGGCTACTGCTGGCCCTCTTTATCTGCAAAAGGATATAACACGTATTGTTTCCCGCGAAGCATCGATCAAACAGGCTTATAAACAGGCGGGTATCGGTCCTGAAGATGTGGATGTATGTGAACTTCATGACTGTTTTACCATTGCTGAAATTATTGCAACCGAAGCATTAGGTTTTTTTGATTTTGGGAAGGGTGCGGTTGCTGTCGATAAAGGCCAAACGTCAATTAACAAAAAAATTACCATTAACCCTTCAGGTGGTCTCAAATCAAAAGGCCATCCCATAGGCGCCACCGGAGCTGCCCAGACATATGAAATCGTCAAGCAGCTTCGTGAAGAATGCGGGGAACGTCAGGTGGACGGTGCTAAAATAGGCGTGGTTGATACACTAGGTGGCGATTTCAGCACGGTTTGCAATCTTATATTGAGGAGGGAATAATCCATGACATACCCATTAACATACAACACATTTAAAGAAGCATTAGCTAAGGGCGATTTCCTGGGGCTTCAGTGTAATACATGCGACACCTGTATTTTGCCTCCCAATGGTGTATGTACTGCTTGTGGCAGCCAGGATATGAAAATTAGAAGTTTTATTAAAAAAGGAACAATAAAAACGTTTACTGTATCTCATGTTGCGCCTGAAGGATTAAAACCTCCTTATATCATAGCCATGGTTGAACTGGAAGAAGGCCCATGGTTGATAGGCAATGTTATTGATGTTGATCCTGAAAAAGCGAATATGGATCTTATTGGAAAAGCAGTTTCCGTTGGGTCTTCCACAGTTAATTTGTCAGAAAAAGACAAGGTTAATGAAAGAATTGTATTTACATTTCTGACAGGCAAGTAGGAGAAGCGTATATGGATTTTGATTTTACAAAAGAGCAAAAAATGATTCGTGACGAAGTAAGAAACTTTGCCAGAAAAGAAATCGCGCCCAGGGCAGAAGAAATGGAAAAAACCGGTGAATATCCGTATGATATAATGGAAAAGATGGCAAATCTTGGATTGATGGGAATACCTTTTCCGGAAAAATACGGCGGTATGGGAAGTGACTGGATAAGCATGCATCTTTGCATTGAAGAAATATCAAGATGTGATTTGCCCTTAGGGGTGCTGCTTGATGTGACAACAAGCGTTGTAGCTCAGGAAATTTTTGTTTTTGGTACTGAAGAGCAGAAAAAAAAATGGCTGGTTCCTCTGGCAAAAGGAGAAAAAATAGGTGCTTTTGGTTTGACGGAACCGGATTCTGGCTCTGATGCCGGTGCTTTGACAACAACAGCTTCCTTACAGGGCGATGAATGGGTTCTAAACGGGACAAAGCAGTTTATGACCAACATTGGTTTGAAAAATGCATCATTAATTCTTGTTGCTGCAAGAATCAAAGATGAAGGGTATAATAACACTATTGCAACATTCATCGTTCCTCCGGACGCTCCTGGTTTTAAGCTTGGTGGAAAATACGACAAGATGGCATGGCTTGCTTCGCCAACACACGAAGTGGTTCTTTCAGATTGTCGTATACCCAAACAGAACCTTCTTGGCGATCCAAAAAGTGGATTTGCCCAGCACCTTTCTGTTCTGGAAACTGGTAGAATAAGCGTTGCGGCTATTGCCGTCGGAGCAGCTCAGGCATGTTTTGATGAGGCTTTAAAATATGCAAAGACAAGGTCTCAGTTTGGACAACCCATATTCAATTTTCAGTCCATACAGTTCAAGCTGGCTGATATGACTGTGGCCATCGAATTAGCGAGGAATCAATATGTTAAAGCAGCATGGCTCAAGGATAAGGGACGAAGCCATACCTTTGAAGCAACGGTTGCCAAACTGTACGCATCGGAAATGGTTGAAAAGGTTGCAAGTGATGCCTTGCAGATTCATGGTGGGTATGGATATATGAATGAATATCCGGTTTCCAGGTATTACAAGAGCGTCAAACTTCTTCAGATTGTAGAAGGTACATCCGAAGTCCAGAGACTCATTCTTGGAAGGTTGCTTTCATAATAATGTTATGGTAGTATTGGTTTATTTTGCTTGACATCTGACGAGTCAAAGACTATCAATAAGTTTTTTCATTTTCGGGACTTATGCGTATGTTTGACAATTTAAGCGACAAACTGAATACGGTATTTAAAAAACTCAAAGGTCATGGCAAATTATCTGAAAATAACATTGAAGATGGCCTTAAAGAAGTAAGAATTGCTTTACTTGAGGCCGATGTTCATTACAAAGTTGTTAAAAAATTTATTTCTGAAATAAAAGAACGTGCTTTGGGCCAGGAAGTGATGTCGAGCCTCACGCCAGGGCAACAGGTTATCAAGATCGTCAACGAAGAGCTGACCGATCTGATGGGTTCGATGCATAAAGAATTGAATTTTTCCGAATCAAATCTTTCGTCGATCATGTTTGTTGGCCTTCAGGGATCCGGGAAAACAACTTCAGTCGGAAAAATCGCTCTTTTATTAACAAAAAAGGGGAGAAAACCTTTTTTGGTGCCTGCGGATGTATACAGGCCGGCAGCAATCAGTCAGCTTAAAAAGATAGGACAACAAATTTGTGTTCCTGTTTTCCCATCTGATCCTCAAATGAGTCCGGTCAATATATGCCGGGAGGCATTAAAAGAGGCTCAGCAAAAGGGATACGACACACTGCTTCTTGACACAGCTGGACGTCTGCATATAGATGATGAGCTTATGGATGAACTTCGTCAAATAAAACAAACGATTCATCCTGTTGAAATTCTTCTTGTAGCAGATGCCATGACTGGCCAGGATGCTGTAAATATTGCAACATCGTTTGACAATGTTCTTGATATCAGCGGTGTAGTTCTTACAAAAATGGATGGCGATGCGCGCGGTGGTGCTGCACTTTCAATACATGCGGTGTCTGGTAAACCTGTAAAATATATCGGCACAGGCGAAAAACCCGAAGATATTGAGCCTTTTTATCCGGATAGATTGTCTTCCAGGATACTTGGCATGGGAGATGTGCTGACCTTTATTGAAAAAGCACAATCGGTTGTTGATGAAAAAAAAGCTGCTGAACTTGAAAGCAAAATAAGAAAAAACAGTTTCACATTAGATGATTTTCGTTATCAGATGGTTCAAATACGAAAAATAGGCTCATTGGATGAACTGTTAGGCATGATTCCCGGGGTTGGTAACAACAAACAGCTTAAAAAGCTTAAGGTAGACGAAAACGAGTTTGTCAAAATAGAAGCCATGATCAACTCCATGACGTTGGAGGAAAGATCAAAGTATACCATAATAAATGGAAGCCGCAGGAAAAGAATTGCCATGGGAAGTGGCACACAAGTGCAGGATGTTAACAAACTGCTTAAGAATTATGCTCACGTAATGAAGATGATGAAAAAATTAAACAAAGGGGGTATGCGCGGTTTAAAACGTGGCATGCTTCCAATCTGAAGGAGAAAAAATGTCAGTTAAAATCAGATTGGCCAGAGGTGGTGCAAAAAAGAAACCTTTTTATAGAATCGTTGTGGCTGATAACGATTCCCCCAGAGACGGCAGGTTTATAGAGACTGTAGGGACATATGACCCTTTGCATAACCCGGCAAAAGTCAAAATAAAAGGAGACCGGGTACAATACTGGGTAGGTCAGGGTGCTATCCCCACAAGTACAGTTAACAGCATATTTAAAAAAGAGGGCATTTTTAAGCATACTATTTAAAACATATATTAATTAAAATTAAGATTCCCATTAAATTGTTTTGTCACGTATTGGTTAAGAAGCATCATGTTTTCCCTTATTGTTCTTGAACAGTTAGCAAAGGAGATATATCTATGAAAGAGCTGATAACTTACATTGCGCGGGCACTTGTTGACAATCCGGATCAAGTAGAGGTTACAGAGGTGATTGGCAACCAGACTTCGGTATTGGAGCTTAAAGTGGCAAAAGAAGACCTTGGGAAGGTTATAGGTAAACAGGGACGTACAGCAAGAGCCATGCGTGCCATTTTAAGTGCGGCATCCGCCAAGATAAAAAAACGCAGTGTCCTTGAGATCCTGGAATAACAATACCGATAAAAAGAAAGGGTTCCTTCTCATCGGGGAAATTACCGGTCTCCATGGCTTAAAAGGCAATCTCAAGATACACTCATATGCTGAATCCATCGATGTATTTAAACCAAAGGATCTGGTTCTTGTTCAAAACGCAGATGGTTCAGAGCAATCATACGCCATACAATCGGCTAAACCTCATCATCGTGCTGTTATTTTGTCTCTTGAAGGGATTGATAGCCGTAGTGCCGCTGAAGCACTTATCGGTTCAGTGATTTATATTGAAAAAAGGCTTTTGACGCAACCTGATGATGGAAGTTATTACTGGTTTGATATCATAGGATTATCGGTATATACGATCAATAAACAATATGTCGGCAAGGTGAGCTCAATCATTCCTACAGGGGCAAATGATGTTTATGTTGTTACAAATCCGGATATAAATACAAAAAATGAGGTTCTGATTCCTGCGGTTGATACCGTAGTTTTAAGTATTGATTTGAAAAAAAAAAAGATGATAATTGATTTGCCCGAAGGCCTGTGACGGGTAGAATATATGGATTTTACGATTCTAACTATATTTCCGGACATGTTTGATCAATTCTGGAATCATGGTATGATTAGAAGGGCTATAGATCAAAAAAAAATATGTTCTTCTACCGTGAATATCAGAGATTTTGCAAAAGGCAGGCACCGGGTAACCGATGACAGGCCATATGGTGGAGGTTCCGGCATGATTATGAAGCCCGAACCGCTTGCTGCTGCGATCAGATCGGCAAAAGAACAAACGCCTTTATCAAAAACGATTTTACTTTCACCTCAAGGGCTGAAATTTAATCAGGATATCGCAGGAAAACTGGCAGCACTTGACGGGCTTATTCTCGTATGTGGCCGTTATGAAGGAATTGATGAACGTATTTGTAACACGTTTGTTGATTTTGAAATTTCTATTGGAGATTTTATTCTTACCGGAGGAGAACTCGGTGCCATGGTCATCATCGATGCCGTAACCCGATTGATTCCAGGCGTTCTTGGCGGGGCTGATTCGGCTGAAAAAGATACGTTCTCAAACCAACTGATTAAGTATGCACAGTTTACGCGGCCTCATAATTTTGAAGGGTCTGATGTGCCTGATGTTTTACTATCCGGCAACCATTTTGAAATTGAAAGATGGCGGCTTGAAACAGCTCTGAAGCGAACCTTTTTAAAAAGAAAAGATCTGCTGGAGAATAAAAGATTGGATGAGAAAGAAATAGAAATTCTTAAGAAATGGTGTATTGATATTGAAAACATTATACATGCCCAATCTTTACATGGCTCTGACGCATTATCCGGTAGTTAACAAGAATGGAGATAAAATAGCATCGGCTGTAACAAATCTTGATTTGCACGATATGTCACGACTGGCAAAAACATATGGTATTAAATCATTTTATGTTGTAACACCACTTTGTGATCAAAAAAAGCTTATAGAAAGGATTGTTTCCCACTGGACAAAAGGAGCAGGGTTACAATATAATCCTGCACGGGCAGCGGCACTTCAACTAATTGATATAAAAAAAACATTGGAAGATGTTGTTGAACATATAAAAAATGATTGCGGATCTTACCCGAAAATAGTTGTAACATCTGCAAAGGCAGAGCATAACCGTATCAGCATGGCGCAATTTAGCGATATGCTTAAGTTAGAACAACCTTATCTGTTAATCTTTGGAACTGCCTGGGGGCTATCTAAAGAGCTCGTATCTAAAGCGGATTACGTTTTAGAACCGATTAAAGGTTTTACCGAATATAACCATCTTTCGGTTAGGTCTGCTTCAGCTATTATACTTGACCGGCTCTTGGGAGCAGGTTTTTAATATTAACCAATTTTTTTTCATGATTTTATTGTAATAAATAAAAACATACACATACAATGAGATCTTTGAAAAATGGTCAATTTCGTTCAAGTTCAAGGAAGGCGAAAAGGGGCGTTTTGCAAAGGTCTCACAATGGCCTTAAGGGTCGGGAGAAGATATGAACATATTGGAACAATTAAAAAAAGAAACCATGCGTCTTGATGTACCTAATTTCATCCCAGGTGATACCGTTAAAGTTCATACCAAGATCAAAGAGGGTGAAAAAGAACGTATCCAGATTTTCGAAGGTGTGGTCATCGGTAAGCGTAAAGGCTTGTCTAATGCCACGTTTACTGTTCGAAAAATTTCTTACGGTGTTGGTGTTGAGCGAATTTTTCATCTGCATTCACCAACAATTGACAAAATTGAAATTGTAACTCATGGACGTGTTCGCCGCTCAAAAATCTACTATTTGCGCACGCTTAGAGGAAAAGCCGCAAGAATAAGAGAACGCAGAGTGAATTAATACATATTTTGACACAGCCTCTTATGAAACCGGACTTATGGCTCTTTGAAAAAAGGGCCTTAAGAAAAGGGTATTCGCTTGTTGCCGGTGTAGACGAAGCAGGCCGAGGCCCTTTGGCTGGGCCTGTTGTTTCCGCAGCAGTTATTTTTCCTGATACTATACCTGAAATTGGTATCAATGACTCTAAAAAATTATCCTCCAAAAAAAGAGAGTATTTATTTGATATTATCTGCGAGTATGCTGTATCCTTCGGCATAGGTGTGGTTGGTCATGAAAAAATAGATCAGATAAATATTTTGCAGGCGGCCTTGTGTTCCATGTCCCAGGCCGTTGAAACCCTTAACCCTGTCCCTGATTATCTTTTAATCGACGGAACATTCGGTATTGATTCTGAACTTCCACAGCAAACAATCCCTAAGGGCGATTCATTAAGTATTTCAATTGCAGCTGCGTCCATTCTTGCAAAAGTTACCCGAGACAGAATCATGGAAGCCTACCATAATGATTACCCTCAATACGGTTTTAACAGCCACAAGGGATATCCAACCCGCTTGCATAAAGATGCAATTAAAAAGCATGGCCCCTGCCCGATTCACAGAAGATCATTTAAAGGTGTTAAAGAATACATCTAATTATAAAAAATGTTATGTTAAATGAAAAGCAGAAGTTCGGTGAAAAAAGCGAATCTATTGCAGCCAAATACTTAAGTAAAAATCATGGATACAAGATTCTCAAGCGCAATTACCGGAATCAGCTGGGTGAAATTGATATCATAGCAAAAGATGGTGATACCCTTGTTTTTGTTGAGGTTAAAGCCGCCAGAACCGAGGCGTTCGGCAATCCTAAATGGGCGGTAACACCCAAAAAACAAAGAAAAATTTCCATGGTGGCCCTGTATTACCTTAAATCAACAGGCCAGTGTAATGCTAAAGCAAGATTTGACGTGGCTGCCATCCGTTTTTGCGAAAACAGGCCGATTGTAGAGGTTGTTAAAAATGCATTCGAACTTGCATACCGCTGATCCTTCGGATACGAATACCCCAGGCATTTTATATGTGGTTGCCACACCTATTGG
>JAGVGX010000163.1 GCA_020056865.1 Desulfobacterales bacterium | reverse complement strand
AGCATACGTTCTTGCAATATGAATAGCACTTTTGCCTTTGATGTAACTGACTACTTGGGACACCGCGTATTTTGGGGGAATTGAAACCAACATATGCACGTGATCCTCAAAGAAATGGCCTTTTAAAACCTTGGACTCCTTTTGCAGAGCCAGCTCTATGAAAACCTCACCAAGATATCTTCTTAGGTTCCCGTATAATACCTTTTTCCGGTATTTCGGAATCCAGACCAGATGATACTTGCAAACCCATGTTGTATGACTTATACTTCAAAAATTATTCATCGAAAGCCTCCTTATCTGTGAGCTATGAGCAGTTCAGATTTGGGAGGCTTTCGAATATTCCAGCAACTGCCAAACTCCGGAAGCTTCCCCGGCAAAGCCGGAGTTTACCCACGGTTAATTACTATTATTCGTGAATTAAAATTTATATGCCGTTTTCGATCCAACTTATATCCAATGAATGCTCGTTTAATTTCTAAATCAGGCTTGCTTTTTCTCCTTGCAATTATGATCCTGTCATTTGGCGTAAGGAGTTTAAGAATCAATGCCCCTTTCAAAAACCTTCATGAATCGGACGCTACATCGTATGGAAACGAAATCCGTAACTGGCATCGGTATGGCTTAAAGGCAACTCATTTTTTCCCTTCCGGGGCAATGGGCAAAACTCCGCCGGATATATTTTCCTACCACCTGACTCATTGGCCTCTGCCTCTCTATATCATCTACTTCTCTCATAAAATCATGGGCATCCACAAAAACCATATACCTGAGTGGTCTCTTAGAATCGTTCCTATTATTTTCGGTATGCTGACTATCCCTATTATATTCATCATTTTTCGAACACTTGGTTCTCCTTCGGAACTGGCAGGCCTCTCGGCAAGTTTCGCGGCCTTTTCCATAGGACATGTGTATTTCTCTCAGGCTATGGGATGTAACCTGCCGATAACATTATTTTTTATGTTACTATCCTTCTGGCAGTATCTTCGATGGGGGAAAAGATCATCTTTTTTAAATACTGTCGTCTTCGCGGGGTCATACTTTGCCTCTCTTTACTGCCTGTGGGAAGCATATTATCTGTTTCCCACAATCATTTTGTTCCATTTATTGACAGGCAAACCCCATTTTAAAAAAATATTCTTTATCCTTTCTATCCTGACTACCGCAACTGCCGGTTTGTACTTATGTCATATCTCTTTGTTGCCCAACGCCGATACATTAGCCGGGCGGTTCATGACACGCTCATCGATGCAGATTGGTCTGGCCGATCCTCTGCGATACTTTCTAACAATCGGATACCGTTATCTGTTTTACAATTCCGCACCTCTAACGATAGCTTCTTTATATTGGTTGTTGCACATCACAACCAACTGGAAAGAGATGAAAAAGGACCCCCTCCACATGCTTTCGTTGAGTTTTCTTATGTTAGGTTTCATCGACTTCTTTCTCTTTTCTAATGCCTACTTTATTCATGAGTATTTTATTTTAAGCTTCTTTCTTTTCTCTGTAACTTCTTCGGCATTAGGAATCAGCATCTGGCTAAGGCATACCAAAAAAAAAATATGGCAAGATCAGGTGGTTGTTTTATTAATCATATTGTTTATCATACAAGCAGCCTTCGGTATTCACCGCCGTCTTTTCTATTACACCGATGGATATCCGGTGTCTTATGAGATGGCCAACTCAATCAAGCAGCATACTGAGTTTGGGGAGGAAATTTTAACTGACCTTAAAATCATGCCCGGCTACATGTCTTTTTATAGTGATTCACTGATTGTCCACGGAATTGACTCTGAGGAAAAAATCTTCCAGGCCCGGGGACAATTTCCCGAAAGGCATTTTCGTTATTTTGTCATTACAAACCCTGAACTTGCGGTAGAAGGTATAACCTATTTTAAAAAACTAAAGAGAAATGAAAAGCAATTAAGGAACGCTCTGAAATATTTTAATATCAAACCTGAATCCCACTACTTTTATTCTTTTTTGGCCCGAACGTACGAAAAAAAAGTCTTTCCACCTTTCATATACTATGATCTTAACTCGGCCAAAAATACAACAACAAACCACACAGATTGAGAAAGAAAGCTTAGCAGAATTATCTAAATCTTCTCTGCAATGTGGAGGGGACGAAATTGCAATTGTAACAACTTTAGCTGCATGAAATTCACTTAACCTTTTGTCCTAACACTCCAACAAAAAACGGTAGAAATAGGTAAAACGTTTTTTAATCTTTAGCTTGCACGCTGTAAACATATTTTCAATTTCTTTACATGTATAAGGTTGCCCAAGCCAATCCCGCCATTTTTTTAACGGAGTTAAATAATATATGCCCAAAGGGCCAAGCAGATCAGGGACTCCAACAAAGACAAATCCACCTGGCTTTACCACTTGTACCATTTGTATTAAGGCATCCTGTGGAACATCGAAATGCTCGAGTGATGAACTGTTCCAGACCAGATCAAAGCTGTCCACTCGAAAAGGAGGGGAGAAAATATCGGCAATTACAAAGTGGGCTGCAAATTCTGAATTGCGGCTTTGATTAAAAAGGGACAAGTTAATATCTGAAGCTATACTCAATCCGACGTTCGGTTGCTTCCCGATGAGGTGGGAACCGAACCCGCTGCCGCAGGCGATTTCCGCAACCTTCAAGGATTCTTTTCCTTTAAACACGTTTTTTTCAAAAAACTGTATGAGATTACAGTTAACATGGTATTTGAGTCTCCTATACTCTTTGGTAACCTCAAACTTCTCAAATAGATTTCGTTTATCGTTCATATCTTTCGCACTAGGGCACACACTGATGATCCCAGGGGAAGGGTAAATTGGGGTAATAAAACGGATTCCAGTCGGCAGATATTGAAAAGCACATGATTAATAAATGTATTTATTCGTTTAACATCTGAAACCGCCTTTTCCCCTGACAAATCCGTCGTGGGCGGATGCAAGAGTTT
>JAGVGX010000173.1 GCA_020056865.1 Desulfobacterales bacterium | reverse complement strand
CGGTGGTTATGTGATTTTATTGATCATTCAATGAAAAACCTGGATGAATGATTCTACGTTTGGGTTGATTTGAAAGCTTAACAATGTCGTTTTTGTACCAAGAAAGAATGAGGAAAACCAATGGTAATAAAACCAATATTATTATTATCAGTGTTAATAGCCAGCGCAGTTGCCATTGCTCTTGTGGTGCCAGTAGCCCTGTTGGGGTTATTTTCGTCAGATCAAAATTCCAAACACCAATTATTGTGGAAATTAATATCCCTCCTAAACTTGATAGGGTTATTTTATGCTGTTTACACAATGATTTCAAAAACCTTAGCATATGAATTACCTTTTTTTATTACATAACAATTATTATTTCGAATTATTTCCTAATAAAAAATATAAATAAATGAAATTGTTAAATAGTTAAATCAGATTAATATTCAATAAGTTACAATATTAGTTAATATTTTAGCCAAATTTAATAAACCAACTAATTATTTGATTTTAATTTGATAATTAATATTTTTTCTAAATCCAAAAACTGATATATAAAACGATAAAACAGGAAATAATTCTTGTTTTTAAGTTAGATATGGTGTTATTCAGAATTTAGTAGTGATAAAACCATATCTAAGACAATATTATGAAATATTAATATACGGTTTATGTTACATATTTGAGATATTCTGATAACTAATAAATATTATTTAACAAGTCAAGGAAAAATAGCATGGAATATTGGGGACGGGAATATTGGGGACGTTCATCAATATATAAGTTGTCTATATTTCAAAACTCAATTTCAGCTTTTCTGTTTGTATCCGGCCACGGCCGGCCGCCATGATTACCGCCGATTGAGTTATATTCAATAACCCGGCCAGCTCCCGTTGCCTCACATTGAGATGTTCTGTCGCCCGGTAACAGAGCAGATCGCGCGCAGGATGTCTTACGCCTTCTTCCGGATCGGATAATCTCATCGGCCGTTATACCCGTGACCCAGGCTACCCTCTCAATCACATCCTTGAAATCATATCTCTTGGCCTTAAGTAGTTGACCGCATAACCGGTTAGAAGTCTGCGCATCTCCCAACTATAGATAACGACAAAAATAAGTTGACATATAATTTGTTCTTTCTTTGATACACTGCCTTCCAAAAATATCGGGAGGTGTCACATGAAAGCATTGACATTAAGCAATCCCTCTTTGACCAGGGAGATACTGCTGCGGAAAGCGGATGAAACCGCCGGGGGCATGGATCGGTATCCGCATTGCGGGCTTGTTGTTGATTCTGTCGGGTTGGAAATCGACTCAGATCGCAGAACTGTTTGGTTTGACCCGTTGGTCGGTTGTAAAGTGGATCCGGAAAGCGAATTCTGACGGCTTAGGCATGGTGACTGATCGTGCCCGTTCCAGACGCCCCCCTCGCCTTGATCAAGATGTGCTGAATAAGCTGGACGAGGCTTTATCGAAATCCCCCCAGGATTCCTGTCTGCGTGCGACGCACAGGCAGGTCGGAATCCCCAGGGCGAAATGGGACGGTGTGGTTTTTGTGGAATATCTGAAGAAGGCATATCATGTCGAGATTCATGTTCGTCATGCCCAGAGACTGTTGGGATATTCGCTTAGACGGCCGGTGTACCGCTTTGTTCAGGCCAAAAAAGAAGGGGTGGAAGAATTTCGGGCGACATTAAAAAAAACTCCGGACGGCTCTGAAAAGCAAAAGTAATCGAGTGGTTCTTTTTGAGGATGAAACGGGATTTTCTCTGCATCCGAAACTGGGGAGAATTTGGGCGAAGAGGGGGAGCCGACCTTTTGTCTATACCCGGAGTCAGCATCATAAGCGGCTGAACATCTTTGGATGGGTGGATCTCATCCATGGAGCGCATGGAATCATGAAGTGGATCAGCGGCAATACCGATGGGTTTATTCAGATGTTGCAGAAGATCGTTTATCGCTTCACCTGTCTGCGTGCCACGCACAGGCGGGCACAGAAATTGGGCGAAAGGGGACGTTTTACAAAGGTTTCATTATGGCTTTATCCACGTTCCGCCATCTTTGTATGCAACGCTGATTTTTTTTAATTTATCTTTTTCTTCAAAAAAGCGGTTTTTCATGCCGACCAGCCATGCTTTATGCAGCAAGGCTTCTTCCTTGCTTAAAAAAAGTTCATGTTCACTTCTATTGATTTCAAATACAGGACGGTTGTCTTGAATGGAAAAAGAGCCATCGTTGCTGCACAGCATACATCTGACATTGTTGTTTCCCATAAAACGGAATGTGCTGCCGCCACAAACTGAACAAGAAGGCGTGTTGGTTTCATGCTTAGGTCCAAAAAGCGATTTGGCCAGCTGGGCAGCGACATCTTTGTTGTCTTTGTTTAAAAATATTTCACCGGGTAGCGCACCGTAAATGATTGTGCTTTGCTTGTTTTGGGCAAAAGTGAGATTTAAAAAACTTTCAATATTTAAAAGCGTGTACCCTTCTTTTCCTTTTATGCCTGCTATGCCAACACCAACAGCAGGTGTGCCCCATAGTTTTTCAATATGTGTGTAAAAGGAAAGCCCTCTGTCAAGAAATCGTTTTAAACATGAATTGGCTCCAAGAAAATAAGCTGGAACAGATACAATTAAAGCGTCGGCCTCGATCATGGGGTTTAATACCTTCATAAGATCATCATTTTGAATACAAACGCCTTTTTTAAAAAGACAGGTATAGCATCCAATGCATGGAAGAATTTTAAAGTCCGAGAGTCGAAGAAGCTGCAACTCATGAGGCTCGGATATATTGTTGCTGATTTCTTTCACCATAATTTCACAGTTTCCTGTTTTTCGCGGAGAGCTGATAATGCCAAGAACTTTTTTCATGTTGTCACCTTTTGTTTGGATTTGTTTTATTATATATTTCGTTTATACTTGTATCGTTAATATATCAACCCCAACATAATAGAACCAAAACTTGATTTTGTTCAACATCTAATTTATAGATTATTTAAATTAAGTGGTTTTATTACGAAGCCAACAAAACACATCGTCTTTATGATCATTAATACAACTGGAAAAATAACTGACAATTTGTATATGGTTGGACACCCGGCTGTGCCGGTATATCTTCTTGATGGTCCGGAGCCGGTTCTATTTGATGCAGGGTATTCATGTTTGGGTCAAATATATGTTAGGCAAATTAAAAAGATTCTCGGCCACCGCTTACCGGCCTACTGTTTTTTATCTCATTCTCATTTTGACCATTGCGGTTCGGTTTCGAGCTTTAAAGCAGCGTTTCCTTCAATAAAAATTGTATCTTCTGCGAAAGCAAAAGCCATATTCAAAAGGCCCAATGCGGTTGCGTTGATGAAAAAACTCAGCATTTCTGCTGAACATTTGGCAAGAGATTGCGGGATAACAGGGATAATGCCGGATGGTTTTAATTCTTTTGATGTTGATATTACAGTAAAGAATAATGAGATTGTTGCCTTGTCTAACCATGTAACTGTGAGGATAATAGAAACACCAGGCCATACAAACGACTGTATCAGTTTTTATGTTCCTGAAAAAAAGATGCTGATTTGTTCGGAAGCGTTTGGGATTCAGGATAAAACCGGCTATATTTTTTCTGATTTTCTAATTGACTATGATCTTTATCTTGATTCAATGGAACGTAT
Source organism: Desulfobacterales bacterium (assembly GCA_020056865.1). The sequence continues at coordinate 9,054 of JAGVGX010000173.1, read as the reverse complement.
GAGGGGCCTTGAAACCGATGTGATTGGTATAGGGCATAATTATGCATTTACAGGCAAAGATGCTGAAACATTCAAAAAAACAGCTATATCAAGTTGTAAAGATTTTTTAAAGATGGCCGAAGCTTTTCTTGTTGAGGAAAAAGGACTTATTGACACCGTTGTAAACAGAATAAAGAAAGTAGAGTATGATAGGCAAACGGGTTTTGTGCAGCCGGAACCGGCGTATTTACTTAATCTGGAGGCAAGGATAACCGTGGTTAAAAAAAGGATGGAAAAACATTGGCAATGAAAAAAAAAGTATCCATAGTTACCTATGAGCAACCTTTTGACTCCGTAGCAAAAGCGATAAACCTTTCAGGAGCCCTTGACCGGCTTCGAAGCACAGACAGGGTTTTTATTAAACCGAATATTGTTTTCTGGTCAAGCCGGGTTTTGATGCCACCGTGGGGCGTCATAACAACCAGCAGAGTTGTTGAAGATGTTGTAAAACAAATTAAAGATCGGGGTGTCTCTCAGATTGTTATTGGAGAAGGTACGGTAACGTCTGATCCTAAAGACAGAAAAACGCAGGCGCATGCGTTTGAAACGCTTGGATACAATAAGATCGCAAAAAAGTACGGTGTAAAACTGTTAAACGTTTTTGAAGGTGATTTTAAAAAAGTAAATCTTGGAGACGATATTACCTTAAGTTTTGCAGCACAATTTCTCGAATCTGATTTTGTTGTCAGTCTGCCGGTATTAAAAACACATGCCCAGACAAAAGTATCATTAAGTTATAAAAATTTAAAGGGCTGTCTGAATATGGAAAGCAGAAAACGCTGCCATTCTGAAAGCATGGACAAGGACCTTGATTATCATATTGCATGTTTTGAAAAAACACTGCACAAATCTTGTGCCATCATAGACGGAATATACACACTGGAACGAGGGCCTGCATATACAGGCAAGGCAAGAAGAAGTGATATTCTTATAGCCTCTGAAGATATGCTGTCTGCTGACATTGCAGGAACCTTGACACTGGGGATAGACCCGGCAGAGGTGCCTCACATCGCCATGATGTGCAAAAAACAAGCAATAACGCCCAGTGTTGAATCTTTAAATATGGTAGGAGAGTCCCTTGAAAGCGTTGCAAGTTATCATCAATGGGAATTTCCATTTAATGAGCAAAATGATCTTCCATATAACCTTGAACGACTCGGCGTTAAAGGTCTTTCTTTTCCAAAATACGATCATAGTATATGTACGTACTGTTCAGAACTTATAGGCCCCATTCAGGTTACTGTGGGCAAGTCATGGAAAGGAGACCCTTTTGATAATATTGAGATACTTACAGGTAAAATCCGGCGGCCTGCCTGCGGCATGAAACACACCATCCTTTTGGGAAAATGCCAGGTAAAATTGAACAAAGGCCATCCAAATATTGATCATGCAATCGTGGTGCCCGGTTGTCCGCCAAAAGTGGAAAAACTCGTTTCAGGCCTGAAAAAAACAGGTATGGAGGTGGATCCGCAGCTTTTTACCAATTTAGACCTGGCGCCGGGACTTTTTATGAAACGGTATGAAGGAAAGCCGGAATTTTCCCACGGTTTTTATCGGATATAACGATGGATCGAATTGCGTTTAATAGTTACGCTCAAATAGCAGTTGGATGACATATGGTAAAAAAACCTGACCTTACAGTAGATATAGGCGGGCTTAAGCTAAAAAACCCCGTAATGACCGCATCCGGAACATTCGGTTATGCAGAAGAATTCAAAAACCTGATTGATTTAAATCGCCTGGGAGGAATCATTGTAAAAGGTCTGTCTTTAGAACCTTCTTATGGAAATTGTCCTCCGAGGATCGTTGAAACCCCTTGCGGGATGCTAAATGCCATAGGTCTTGAAAATGTTGGTTTTAAGGCGTTTGTAAAGAAAAAACTCCCGTTTTTAAAAACCCTTGATACACCTGTTTTTGTAAATATTTATGGGCAAAGGATTACAGACTACGCAGAGCTGGCATCTCGTATAGATTGTATTGAAGAACTTGCAGGCATAGAGATAAACATTTCATGTCCCAACGTCAAGGCCGGAGGCATAGCGTTCGGTGTTGATGCAGAGTCGGCATTTAATGTGGTTCAGGCTGTACGAAAAGAGACCTCCAAACCACTGATGGTAAAGCTTTCCCCCAATGTAACCGACATTACTGTAATTGCTGAAGCTGTAGAACAGGCAGGCGCAGATTCCGTTTCGCTGATCAACACGATTACCGGTATGGTCATTGATATTGACACCCGGCGCTCTAAACTTGCCAATATAACCGGAGGACTTTCCGGCCCTGCAATTAAACCGGTTGCGCTTCGTATGGTGTGGCAGACGGTTCAAAAAGTAAAAATTCCGGTAATTGGTATCGGGGGTATTATGACGGCAGAAGATGCCATGGAATTTTTAATTGCAGGTGCCTGCGCTGTTCAGGTTGGCACCGCAAATTTTGTCAATCCTTGTGCATCAATTGATATTATAGAAGGAATAGAAACGTTTCTTTTAAAAAAAGGCGTTGACAGGCTAACCGATATTATCGGGACCCTTGTTTGTTGAGTTTAGTATCTGGGAATCATATGGTCAGCACTTGTAATAGTCCTTATACCACTTAACAAAATTATTAATCCCTGTTTCAAGCAATGTTGACGGCTTGAAATCCACATCTTTTATAAGATCGTCAATGTCTGCATAGGTTGCAACAACATCGCCAGGCTGCATATCAACAAACTCTTTTTTAGCGTTAATTCCAATCGCTTTTTCCAAGGTTTGAACAAATTCCATAAGAGTGACAGGATGATTATTGCCGATATTATAAATCTTGTAAGGTGCATAAGACGTTCCTGGGTCAGGTTTTGCAGCATCCCATTTTGGGTTTGGTTCAGGAGGTTTTTCCATAACCCTTAAAACGCCTTCAACAATATCGTCAATATAGGTAAAATCGCGCAACATTTTCCCGTGGTTAAAAATTTTTACAGACGTACCGGTTAAAATAGCTTTTGTAAAAAGGAAAAGTGCCATATCCGGTCTTCCCCATGGACCGTAAACTGTAAAAAACCTCAACCCTGTGCAGGGGATAGCGAACAGATGGCTGTATGCATGAGCCATTAACTCATTTGCTTTTTTAGTCGCAGCATAAAGAGAAACAGGATGGTCAACATTATGATTCACAGAAAAAGGCATGGTTGTGTTTGCACCATATACAGAGCTTGAAGAAGCGAAAACAAGGTGTTTAATTTTGGCATGCCTGGAGCATTCCAAAAGGTTTACAAAGCCTGTAAGATTGGAATCTGCATACGCATAAGGATTTTCAAGAGAATACCTGACACCTGCCTGGGCTGCAAGATTAACCACAATATCAATTTGGTGGTTTTCAAAACATGTTTTTAGTTCATGTTGATCAGATAAGTCGGTTTTCGAAAAAGAAAAATTATTAAACCGCGTCAACTTTTCTAAACGGGCTTTTTTCAGATTAACATCATAGTAAGCATTGAGGTTGTCGATGCCGGTTACGTGGCATCCGTTTTTTAAAAGCTTTAAAGCAAGGTGAAAACCAATAAAGCCTGCAGCGCCTGTAACAAGAACATGATCTATAGCCATATGTGTTGATCTCATTTGTAAAAAAGGTGGATTCAAAGAATTTATAACATATTTATTTCACATCACAAAATAAATAAAAACTAAAAAAAATAATATCGTTTATTAATAGTGATATCAAAACTAACAAACAATGTGAATATAGCCTTGCCAAATATGTTAAAATATACTATGGGATTAAAAAAACTCAAGCAAAAAATTGTTTTTGAGGTCAAAATGGGCAAATCATACAAGTTGCTTATTATAGATGATGATGCTGAAATTCTTTCATCTATGTACAATTATTTTAGAAAAAAAAACTATGACATTGTGTCTGCCTCAAATGGTCTGGATGCTCTGAAAATCCTTCAAGATGACCAGGAATCATTTGATCTGATTATAACAGATCTTGTTATGCCTAATGTTGGGGGCGTAGCAATTATTGCCATAGTAAAACAAAAACATCCCGGCACACCCATTATTGCCATGACAGGCTGGGGATCAGATCCTGAAATATTAGCCTCAGAAGCACAGGCTGATATGGTATTAGGCAAACCTTTTAAGCTTGCTGAACTTGAAATAATCATTAAACAGTTAATATCCAAAAATAATCAAACGTAAATTATTATGAGAACCCCTTTAATAGGTGTGAGTCAGGCTATTGAAAAAGCCAGAGAACTTATCAGGCACGTTTCAGGAACGGGGTTGAATATTTTAGTTTCCGGAGAAAGTGGTGTTGGAAAAGAAGTGATTGCCCAAAACCTTTATTATGACTCAACAAGAAAAGACAAGCCTTTTATAAAAATAAATTGTGCTGCACTGCCTGACGGGCTGCTTGAAAGCGAACTTTTCGGATATGAGCAGGGAGCGTTTACCGGGGCGGATCGGAAAAAAAAAGGTAAATTTGAATTGTCTAATAAAGGCGTGCTGTTTTTAGATGAAATCGGTGATATGTCGATGCTGCTTCAGGGGAAACTGCTGCATGTCTTACAAAGCGGCGAGTTTGCGCCACTTGGGTCTGAAAATGATTTTAAAACAGATACCTGGGTTATAGCTGCAACCAACTGTGTTCTTGAAAATGCCATTGTTGAAGGAACTTTCAGAAAAGATTTGTATTATCGATTAAGTACGATAAAAATCCATATTCCACCGCTTCGTGAACGGCCGGAAGATATTCCTTATCTTGTCGATTACTATATAGACCAGTACAATTCACAGTTCAAAAGAAATATGCCTTATAAGATTAGCCATAGTGTTTTGGAAAAAATGGCCCAATATTACTGGCCAGGTAATGTAAGGGAACTTCAGAATTTACTTAAACGGCTGGTGGTTGTGGGTGACCACAGAGCCATCATGGATGAACTTGAGTCCAAAAAAAACACATCTGTTCAAAGTGCCCAACGCAGCTTTGTCCAGAATAAGACTACATCCCAATTTGAATGTATTGACAACGATATGTTCAATGATTTTAATTTTACAGATTTTGCACTTAAAGATATAAAGAAAAAAGCATCTGATAAAGCTGAAAAAGAAGCGATATCGTATGTTTTATCCAAAACACAATGGAACCGGAGCAGGGCGGCAGAAATTTTAAAGATCAGTTATAAAACGATTTTGTACAAAATAAGCGAACTGAATATCAAGCCACCTGTTTAGTCATTGTCCTCCCCTTTTTTTAACTTGCCATTAACTAAAATCGTTAGCAGACGGTTGTTATTTGTTTCTTTTTCCACAAGAATTGACAAGAGTTGAATAACCTGTCTGTTTTGCTGAACTATTTCGTCATACTTTTTTAACAGCTGGTCATTTTTTTGAACCATTTCCTTGTTTTGATTGTAGAGCTGTTCCATCATTTTGACTGAATAAAAGGAACCCAGGGCGATTTGCTGTTGTTTGTAATCCGTATTAACGCTACTGTTGGTCGGTGGGGTTAATGCCTCGTACTTTTCCCCAAACTGTTCAACGATCGTCTCAACAGAATCGCAGAAAGACGCACTGTTGAACGTCATAAGCACAACAATCTGAATTGCAATGATGATAAAGAATGGTTTCATGTGCCTCCTGTAAATATTTAAAAAATTGAGAGCGATATTGTCTTAATCGGAAGATGACGGCTGAAAAATAAACTTCCAGTCAGAATAGGCCTTTGCCTTTTCAAAGTTTTTGTATATGGTTTTAAAATTTCCGGTTTTCAGAGGCGGTTTTTCGCTTGTGCTGAAAACACCGCGTAATTTTCTGGCAGAATCAATGATCAGTCCCCATTGTCCGTCGCTGGTTAAAGGAGCCATATAATGTTTTCTCAAGTGCCTTTTAACGAAGGGGTAACGATTATCTTTAATAAGGTCTTCTATACTGTTCGGGAAAGATGGCTTGGTTCCTTTTGGTGTGGAATGATAATAGGATATAATGGCGGATCTTATCTGATCACCCCTGAAAAGCAACTCTTGTTCCGTTTCTCTTTGCATCATCGTACTCCAGTATCTGCTGGCGCTGCTTGCGGCAATTCCCATAGCGACAATGAGCATCAATACATAAATATAGGAAAAGCCGCCATTTTGATGAGTAATTGTCCAGACAAAGCATCTTTTACCATTCGTTGTATGGGACACCATTTAAACCTATCTTGTAACTTCCACTGTGAACGTCATACACACCGGATTCTTCTTCAGGTGGAATAACAATCCATGAGGATGAAGAACGTGTAAAGGGATCTTTGGGAATTGTTCGTATATATTTTTTTTCCTCAAGAACGTCAAGCGTCTCAGGATACTTGCCATGATCTGCATAATATTTGTCAATAACATCTCTGAAAACAAAAAGGGTATAGTTAAGAGATGACTCCTTTGCCCTAATCTGATATTGAACAAAATTAGGTTGAGCAATCGTTGCCAGAATTCCGATAATTGAGATTACAATCATCAGTTCTATTAAGGTAAAGCCTTTTTGATTCATTACCAATCTCTATAATAACTCCCATCTAAAGACTGCTCGTCACTTGTGGAATACACATCGTAAACATCTTGGCCTCCCCAGGTTTCACTGTCAGGTTCATCAAAATAAGACCTTAAACCCCACACATTATCTTCAACAAAGGGGTCTTTAGGTATTTTTCTTAAAAATTTTTTTCTAAAAATAACAGGGCCTTTTATGTCTACACCTGTCACAAGCGATTCAAGGGTTTTAGGGCAACCGCTTGCATCAGCAGTTTTGAAAAACTTACCCTCTTCGGCAAGTTGCTTATATTCGTCAATAGCGGTTCGGATGATTCTAAGGTTTCGCTTCAGTTCCAGTTCCCGAGTTCTTTTATAGGTTACCTGAGATAACGGAAGAATGCCTGCTGCCAGAATAGACATAATTGCCATGGTCACCATAAGTTCAATAAGAGTAAAGCCAGTAACTTTGCCGAAGCTGTATAAAAAACCTACTTTCCGAGAGCCCATTTTTTGTCTACAACATGAATATCTTGAGAAAATGTTTTTTCTGCTTTTAATTGTCTGCATACGTCTTCAGCTTCTTTATAGGTTGCAAATTTTCCTACAAACACTCTATAGTATCTATCCATGCCCGGAACATTGACGGGTATGGTGAAACACGTGTATGTTTTAAGACTCAGGTCTTCACAACGTTTTAAGGCTGGTTTTTGCTGTCGAAAGGAATTAACATGGATACTGAAGGGCGTTGAATCCGGCCATTCAGTTATCAACGGGCTGGCTGATTGCTCAGGTTCTACATTGCCTGACAACTCTGGTTCATCGACAGGACTTGGCTTGACGTCATCAAAAATTACGGACGGCTCTTTTCCTTCAGGTTCGGAAACCGGTGGTATTATGTCGACTGTATTTAAAGGAGCGGCCATGGGTTGGTCTTTAAATTCAACCTCGTGTTCAAACGGTTTTATCGTGGAAAAAGAGTTGAGTGTACCCGACCAAGTCTGAACTTTGTCTGGAGCAGGAATCGTTTGGTTTCGGATAATAATAGGATTGATCACCATAAGTATGTCTGTTTTTGTATTTCTTGAATCAAAATTGGTAAAAAGGTTGCCCAGAAAAGGGATATCTCCTAAAAGAGGTATTTTTCGTATGGTTTCTTTTTCTTCATCGCTGATCAGCCCTCCGAGAACCACCGAATCACCGTCTAAAATTGTCAAAACACTTTTAGCGGACCGGGTTCGAATAGAGTATTGAGGGTCATCCACTGAGCCAACATTGGGTCCCAGCGAGCTGACTTCCAGGTTAAGTTTCAAGGTAACTTCTCCATGCAAATTCATTGAAGGTTCCGCTTCCAGCTTGACGCCCACATCATAGTACTGGAAGTCGGATGTAACGTCACCGGTTGCAGAATCTACTCTGCGGTTTACACGCAAAGGAATCCTTTCACCAATTAAAATAGACGCTTTTTCTGCATTTTTTACACGTATCTGAGGATTTGCCAGGGTTCGGGTATCTCCATCCAGTTTTAAAAGGTTAAGCGTTGCAGTTGACGAAGAAAGGGAAAGTTCCTTATTAGATAATTTTTCAAGATCCGACATGGATAACCAACCTACAAGAGCTCGATCTTTGCTTACTGCGTCTCTTTTTTCTCCTACACCTAAGGTTATGGATTCTGAATATTCCAGACCGAACTTTTTTTCCTTATTTCTGCTGACTTCGATAATTTCAACATTAAGCAATACTTCTGAAGGGAGTCTGTCATTTGCGTTAAGAATAGTTGAAGCAAGCTCAATAACCTCATGTGTTCCTCGTATGACAATGGAATTGAGCGTTTCATTAACAGTGATATCTTGCGATTTTAAAATTTTTGATAAAATACCAACTGCATTTTTTGCTTCAAGATTTGTCAGAAAAAAAGTTTTTATTTGAAGTTCCTGATATTCTTTGTTTTTGTCAGAAGTATCCGGATATACAATAATTGTTTTCTCACTAACCACTTTGGCATTTAGTTTGTTTGTTTCGAGAAGGACATCAATGAATCGATCAAAAGAGACATCCGTCATAAACAGGGTAACTTGGTTATCCTTAATGTCCTTGTCAAAGATAAAGTTAATTCCCGTAAGTTTTGAAAGAACCTCAAAGATACTTATAATGGGGGTATTCTTGAATTTTAGGGATATGGGGTTATCATCTTTAAGTTCCAGGTTAAATTTTGGCCGCTGTTTTTCATGTTTGGTCATATGTTCAAGTGCATTAAGAGCCTCTGTATTTTCAGGATTCAGTTCAATGGCCTTTTTAAGTACGTCCTGCGCCTTGGCATGTTGTTGTTCGTTAAGGAACCCATGTGCCTTCTGAAAGTACAGATCCGACTCTTTCATTGCCGCAGCTTTTTCTATTAAAGATCTGGCTTTATAATTGGCAGGATTTAATTCTATACTTTTATTAAATTGAACAATAGCGTCATCGTAAAACTTTTTATCGAGAAGTGCCTGCCCGTTAACCATATGGATGATCGATGCTTTCCATTTGGT
>JAGVGX010000048.1 GCA_020056865.1 Desulfobacterales bacterium | reverse complement strand
TTATTCCTTTTCGGGTTAATACCCCGAAGCTTGCTTCGGCTCTTTAAATATATTATGAGCTTTTAATACCCCGCAGCTTGCTGCGGGGATGATTTATTTCCCAAGCCTTGGCAAATGATAAGACCCAATAAAATCTCATTAGAGTAATCCCGGCATTCCCTGCGAGGCAACATTCACCAATTTTAAAGAACGCTTGGGGGGAGGACCTTTACAATCAGATCTTTCACGTCCTAGTGGAGATCGCCGAACTACTGGGCTTCATCTCCTACAAGATCATCGCCACCGACGGTACCCTCTTTCCGACCTCCGCCCGATATAAGGGCTGCACCCGGTTCGAGAAAGAATGCACGTGCGTTGAGTTTGTCGGCATCATCGCTAATGTTCAAAAAAAGAGAATTTATAGCTTTTGTGCTACCCACCATTGCATACGCCTTCGACCACAAATTCTACCCATTGCGCTTGCCTTGTTAGTCGATAAAATAAGGAATCCGTGATCATTGAGAAATTTATCTAAGGTACCAATGATTATGTCCTGTGGATGAAGCTTGTACGTATTAAGATGTCGTCGGATATTTCTGTCAATTCCCCGAATAATAAACCCCAAAATAGGGTTGGTATCGACACCTATACCCCAATAACCATTTTTCTTGGTAACCCTAACCATTTCAGCAAGTAATTCTTGATGCGAAACCGAATGGTCGAAAACGTTGTTACAAATAACCAAGTCAAAAAAATCATTCTTAAAAGGGAGCTGTTCTCCTTTTGCTTGAATATATGCAGTATCCTTTTGAATAGCGCTTACCACGGAATCGGCGTAAGGATTCCCGGTGGCAGGAACCAAACGAGGTAATGGATCCAACCCAATTTTCAAAGATGACATAGGATATAACCATAATAATCCGATACCCATCGGACCAACTCCTACATCCAGAATGGTGTTGGGTTTGCGAATTATAGAAGTGAGCCTCCATGCAAGGTCCAAATGCTCGCCCATTTCATAAAATATCCCAATTGCGTCAGCGCATCTTGAGTGCCAATACTTTTGCTCCCCTTCCTGGGCAACTTTCCACATAGAACTCATGGGGCTCTCCGACATATTCACACGAGAAAATTTATGAGAAAATTATTTCATTGATTTATTTGACTGGTTCAAGAGATCATGATAAATACTTATAAATTGACCAGATACGTTTTTCCAATCATACAATTCTCTGGCAACATGTACTTCGATAGGTTCAGGAAGGCCATGATCGAGGACGTTAATAATAGTCTTTTCCCATTCTAAATAATTTGTTGTATTAATAAACTGCCCAACCCCATATTTTTTCATGGTTTCAGTGGTTTCTCCAACAGATGTGGACAAAATCGGCAATACACATGCCATGGCTTTCATTATAGCTACAGAGCTTCCTTCATTCGTCGAGGTTGATATGTAAATATCCGATGCCCAATACAAATTTCTCAATCCATCACCTTCGATATATGGATGTAATAGAGCTCTATTTTGTTTGATCAAAGGGGCAATAAGTGAACTTAACAAGGTTGTATTAGCACTATCACCATGACCCGCAATGAGCAGAAAAAAATCATCACGATTAATTGAAGAAAAGCATCTTATTAACTTGTCCAGTTGTTTTAAAGGACCAAAATTTCCTGTAGCAAAAAAAACTGTGGCGTTTAATGGAATGTTGAGTTTTCGCCGAATCAGCTGCCTGGTCTCCAATGAGGGAAGCGGAGTCCAAAAGCTAAAATCGCACCCCATCGTCAGCTTTTCAATTCGGCCATCGTATACTTTTTTGGTTTCCCTCAAAGCTGCCTCAGATTGTACAGAGATAATATCAACGCATTTTAACACGTTCTTGAGTCGTAATTGCTCTGCAATAAGGCACAGATATGTTAACGGCCTATGTAAACTGAATATTTCGCTGATTGGTGCTATTGCCATACCATGCCCTATAAGAAATATTGGGAACTTCTTCCGAGGGCCAAATACTTTTAGGATTTCGTTGTAAAAAGGAACCCGAAAACCATGAAGCTGTAAGATAATACGATGGTTTTTCAGTGCATCGATTTTTTCAATTATTGCTTTTGAGAAAATGCCCTTTTGAGATCTGATGCCTGGTCTATATATCTTGTCTTCCGCAGGTAACAGATAGTGGGTTACGCCGGTTTCTATTTTTTGTGAATAGCTTTTATCTGCCCGATAGTCCGGCTGCCATACCTCCCACTTAAAGCGGTCGGTTTCTTTGAGGAAGGATTCTCCAAGCAAATCGGGCCATTCTCTCTTCCAAAAACCCAAGATGGATCCATCCGGCTTTTCCCAATAAAAATCCGGTTTCTCATCTGGTGAAAAATGATAAGCCGGTTCATGAGGCATTATGTTGATGATAGCAGGTTTCATTTAACAGTTAACCTTCTTCTTAGTGTTTGTATGGTTTTCCCGAGATTAGAACCAATAAAAGTGTCAATAATATAGGCTAATAAGGTGAGGCTTTGAATCCTCAACGGAGTGGAATTAATTGCTTTTTTGAAGTGGTAGCGTGCTTCTTTTTTTAATGAGAGACTCATGTAGAAGTGAGCTGTTCTTTCATGCCAATAGGAAAAGATTATTTTTTCATGGTCTTTAACAGCTTGGGGGATATCTATCCTTTGAAAATATTTTGTTAGAATGTTTAAATATTCAAGGAAGAATGTAACTGACGCAATCTCTGTTTTTGATTGTGGGTGGAGTCGATAGTTAGCAAGCAATGTAGGTTCGTATAAAACTTTACATGCAGTACCGACCCGGATGAAAAAATCGTTGTCAAATGGGTGATGATATGTTTCATCAAGAAATCCAACGTGGTCAAAAATTTCTTTCCTCCAGAAGGATGCCTGCTGAGGAACCATATTGGTATAAATCTGACTAATCAAATCAAATTGTTTTGTATTAATTTTTTTTAAAAAATTACTATCTTTGTCTATAAAATTAACATCACCATAAATCATGGTGATGTCGGTGATCGTTAAGCAAATTTCAGCTACTCTTCGAAAGGCATTTGGCATGTATGTATCGTCAGAGTTTAACCACGCAAGGATGTCACCGTTTGATTTTCTAAATCCCTTATTTATTGCTTGAG
>JAGVGX010000240.1 GCA_020056865.1 Desulfobacterales bacterium | reverse complement strand
GCTGACCGCGGTCGGCGAGGTCACCCAGAACGAAGTCGCCCCACCTGACGAAGGAGCGGTGGCCGTAAACCAAGTTGTCGAAGACTACCGTGTCGTAGCCGCGCTGGCTGAATAGTTTATTGGCGTGCGAACCGATGTAGCCCGCACCGCCGGCGATTAGAATCATAAAACTTCTCGCAGCGTAACTGCCCTACCTATTGAAGGGCATCAAAATTCCACATTTGATTTATGGTGCTTGCCGCTTTTTGGCAATTCGACCACGGTAACTATATAGTATTAATAATACAACATTTTGAGATACATAATAAAAAAAGTAAAGAAGAATGGGGATGTCGATAGCGTTAATTATGTATGTGAAAAGGACAAGGATGTAATGTGTCTCACGTACTCGCAAATTATTGTTAATCATCCTTAATATTTTTTTTGTACGGGAATTGGTTGAGGTATCTATTCTATCTGCCCGGGAGGCCGTAACTGATATTTCATTTCCCCCCCCATGAGATTGTTCCCAATATTTTCTCAATAATTCATCAAACGTTCTTTCCATATAACCATGGAAAATATTGAGGTAACTGGTAGTAAACCCTAAGACGAGCCAGAATAGGGGCCCGTATCCGAAGGGATCTTGCCAAAAAGTCAGGTTTGGATGTCGAAAGGCGGCGACACCGATGATGCACCAGAAAATAAGATCGATGATTCCACCACATATGGAATCTAAGAATTTACCATAAGGATTTTCCGTGTTCATGGTTCTGGCAATGCTGCCATCAACACAATCAAGGAGATTAAACAGTAAAAGCAACCCAAGTCCGATTGAGAGTAATTCTGCATCGCCGCTTACGAGACAATAACAACCTGCCAGTCCAACGGCACCGGATATCCATGACACTGCCTCTGATGTTAAACCAATCCTGACAGAAAGCCAGGTAAGGAGAAAACCGAGAGGCCGAAATAAAAACCGGCTAATCGGCAAGTATTTCTCATACACTCGCTTCCAGCTATGGGCTTCTCTAATTTCTCTTAGAGTAGGTTTATTAATCATGCTCTAATTCTCGATAATTCATTTGATTCCTTATTTTTCATTGACTGTAATATTCTGTCATAGTTCAGTAAGAGCCAGACAAAAAAGGCGCAGTTGAATATGAACGGACAACTGTAGAACAACGGGTAAAGTATGGGAAACTTACCTTTGTTTTGACCTATGGTTTTTATGGTCAGTCCATCCACGGATAACGGGAAATGGTAGATGATCGGCTCCCAGAAATTAATGAGGGAAAATATAATCATAAAAAAGGGGAACCATATAAAGCGTGTCTGACCTTGCAACCGTACAAATAGAATGTAGTAAAAAGGAAATATTAATAAGGCGTGATAGAATAACCATGACGAGGGTAATAACATAACAGTGACAACTGTAATGATAAACAGATTTATCATTACAGTGGATACACTGGTTTCTTCTAAAGAGTTTTTTGCCGATCTGAGCCACCAAAAACCAAAAAGCAGAATGCCGAAAAGGGCATTTGCAATAAAAATATTTGTTTTAGCCAGGCTTGGGAAAAGAACCTTTATCACATAGACAAATGACATACATTGAAATATTCCTACGAAGTGAAGCAGATCCGGCAAGGCAAGAAGGTAATAGATGTGAATATCAATACCGAAAATCAACAGAGAAATCAATCCGAGGCATAGTAGTGAAAGTATGAAGTGTCTGATCAAGTGATAATCTTTGTTACGAAGAAAGATAGCAACAAACAACGCGGGATAGATTTTTATACAAGTTGCTATTGACAACAGTAATGGAATAAATGTTTCCTTTCTATGGAGGAGGGCAGAATAAGTCGCAATAATGCAAAAGAAGATAATGATGTTGATATTTCCAGTCAGGATGTTCCCATACAATGGAAAGGAGAAACCTATGACTGCTATTGTGGCAACTGCTGAATTTGCCACGTTTTCTCTGCTGCATGATTTAAAAATCAGCCAACCGGAAATGATAATGATTACGTGATTCACTAAAAACCAGAAAAAAACGGCGTGATTTGTCTTCAGATAGGCAAAGGGCAAAAAAAATACAATAGCAATTGGTGGGTAAAAATAGGGAGTCCAATTCTCGGGCATTAAATAGAGAAATCGACCATCGATGAAGTTTTTCGCTGCATAATACCCATGCATGAAATCTCCGCCTACTACGTCGAAGTGTACAGAAAGCATTTTGTAGATTCCATAATACAAATAGAAAATGATCCCGGCTGTCAGAATGGAAAATTTTATCAGCTTATTTGTAATCATTGCTTTACTATTACCTCCACAACCAATCTGGCCCTTTATCTGTTTTACCCATGTAATAATCCCTGATCGCAGCAATATAGGCATGGACTCTTTTAAAACGGTTAACATCTTTGGATTTAAAAAAAAGCCAGGCGACGTCTCTGAAAAATTTAGCGTGTAATTTCAGAAGTGCTTTCGGTGCGTGGCTCTTGGTAAATAAAAGATGGCTGCGAACTTTGTGATAGACGGTACGGGGTGATTGAAGGCCGCCCATTGAAATTGTAACCTTGTGCCAAATATGCGCATTATGAACGACCAGATTTTTTTTGCCCGCTTTAATAGCTCTCAGTCCCCAATCGACATCTTCCCAATAGATAAAGAAAAAGTCGTTTAGAAGACCGATTTCTTCTAAAAGATTTCTTTTCACCAATACGGCGCAACCGGTAATGAAATCAGATTCCGTTGCTGTGACCTGCAAATCTTCGCCTTTTTCGCCAGCCATCGGGAATGTAATTCGACTTTGTGCAGGATCGAATATTGCTCCATCAAACCATATCTTGTCCGGGTGATCAAAGAAGAAAATCCTCGGGCCGAACATTCCAGCATCCTGACGCTTTTCGGCGATTTCCACAAGGAGGGATAAAAAATCTTTGCTGACCTCGGTATCATCGTTTAATAATAAAACGTAATCTGCTCCCTTTTCAAGGGCTCGTCTGATTCCGACATTGTTACCTCCAGAAAAGCCAATGTTGCCACCTGTATCGATGATCTCGGCAATATTTTGTGAAAGTTGCGCTAAAGCATCCGGCAAAGCATTGCTTTGGGGCCCATTATGAATAACAAAAATATCAAAATTTGGATAGCTGATTTCATTCATCGAGGATATGCAGTCAACCAGGCAGGGAATGTTGTTGAGGTGAAGGATAATGATAGATACTTTGGGATTTACCGATTCTCTATATGTCGAAATCATCTAATAAACTCCTTCTACGAAAGCCATGATTCAGGAAGATTTTTTTTAACCTCAATATTACTAAAGGAGGAAGTCTTTTTTGCCCCGTGTTCTTTTACCCATTTTGCCATTTTCATAATACCTTCTTCGAGACTTGTATCCTGCATCATATTTCCAAAAAAATGCTTCACCTTTTCATGGGAAGCAAATGCGTGAATCACTTCTTTTCGCGCTGGCGAATATTGAATACGGGGTGTCCATTCCATTGCTTTTGCAACCTCACGTGCAAGATAATTAACGGAGTAGGGTTTTTCTCCACCAATATTGTAAACTTGGTTATAACATTCTGTTATTTCTACGCTTTTTGCAATAATTGGGGCGACGTCGTCAATGTAAGAAAAGGCACGCGTTTGTTCACCATTACCGAAAATGGTCATCGGCTGCTGAGTAAGAATCTTGTTCATAAATATTCCGATTACGTTTCGATATTTATCTCCTATGTTCTGACGTTCTCCATATACATTGTGGGGTCTGAATATGATGTAGTCTAATCCAAACATATCTTTGGACTCTTTCAAATCCAATTCCACAGCATATTTTGCAATCCCATAAGGATCTTCAGGATTTGGTACCTGGTCTTCTGTCATAGGGAGTTGATTCTTCCCGTAAACTGCAATGGATGATGTAAAGACAAAGCACTTGACGGAACCAAGATTCACACTGGCATTAATGATATTGACGCTTCCCAGCAGGTTATTCGTGTAATTGAAGTGCTTGATGAAATGGCTTAACCCTTCAGCGGCATAGGCGGCAAGATGATAGACATAATCAAATTTATACTTTTTAAATAGTTGATTGACAAATGCTGAATCTTCTACACTTCCTTTCATAAAGATTGCTTTTGGGTTGACATTTTCTAAAAATCCCCCGCTGAGATCGTCTACTGCAATGACGTCGTGCCCCATATTGAGCACATGATCGACAACATGGGATCCAATGAAGCCGGCAGCTCCCGTAATCAAAGAAGTGGTCATTTGTCCTCCTGAATAATGTTGGTTTTGTAGCTATCTGAAGCTTTTCTTTTTATTCCTTTTCGGGTTAATACCCCGAAGCTTGCTTCGGCTCTTTAAATATATTATGAGCTTTTAATACCCCGCAGCTTGCTGCGGGGATGATTT
>JAGVGX010000153.1 GCA_020056865.1 Desulfobacterales bacterium | reverse complement strand
TGCTTGGCTTTCTTATTATTCTGGTGAGCCTATTTTATTTAAAGAGGCTCCACCTTTTTTGATTTTACTTTTTTTGCCCATTCCTGCATCTTTTCTCCTAAATTTCTAATCAGAATTGAAAATTGTAAAACCCCTATTTTGTCTGTTGCAATCAACGTTTTAGAGGTTTCATCTAAAATGTTTACCATTAGTTTAGTCCTATCGATATCAGCTATCTTGGCTATTTTATCCAATTTCTCTAAAACATCGTTAGGGACTTTAAATGAAATTCTTGTTGTTTCTGACATATTGACACCTCCTTGTATGCTCTTTGACATACCTATATATCCTATTATGTTTCATGTCAAGTGTTTTTTTATATTTTTATAAAAACCATGCTGAAAAAAAATGAGGGCTTTGCTGCGCCTGCTTTTTCCGGCTTTTTCTGGAACATCACGGAAAGGTTGCAGAGGTCAAAACCTAAAAGCATTGCAAGGGGAAATATGGCTTGAAATGATTCAATTCAAAGCGAGAAGAACGACAGCAGCAGGACGCAAAGAACTCTCTGGAACGGGTATCACTGGGGGAAAGAACCCCCAGCCCCCATAAATCATCTTAATAAGAGCGAATAAAAACATTTCATTTAATTGACATTGAAAAATATATTTTTTTTGTGTCTGTAAAATAGAAATTATCCACAACACCAATAAATAAAAAAGGCCAACATTTTTTTTAAAAACATGGGAAAGCGTAGAATGAACAGGCAAAAAGGCAGGAAGCCCCGTCTGTATTTATAAGTATAACTATCTGATATTTTATGAAAAATTTGGTGGAGGCGGCGGGAGTTGAACCCGCGTCCGAAAATATTCCACACAGGCGTCTACATACTTATTCTGAAATTTAATTGTCGGCTTTTGATTCTCCTTCAGACCGGATAACCAAAAGCGTATCCTGTTAAATTTTGCCAATCATGTTTACAGGTACGCATGAGAAGCTATCCTGCTAGTCGACGCCCTTACCCGTATCTGCAGGATTGACACGGAAGGACGTTAGCCTAAGCGGCTAAAGCGTAATTATAATCGTCTGCGATTATGTTAAGTCCCCATCTTTTTTTACGAGCTGACAGGCGCTCGGTATGCAGCCTAAGCTTCTATATCCCCGTCGAAACCATTTCGCCCCCTAAAAGGGGTTATACACATAACAGTATCATTCTTTGCTAATTTAAGACGATATGTTGAATTTGTCAACTGTTTTGCAAAAAATTAGAGGAAAGCGGGTTGAGGAAATAACAGCAGGTGTTGATGTTGCGAAAAGGTCAATAATAATACCATATGGATTTGTAGTCTGCGATATTTTCGCCTTCAGCTTTAAGCCGCATGATATAATCATATATTGATACATCTGTATATACATATGTATCAACCAGAGAGAGTTTTTTCTCCCATGGATGAAATTCATACACCCTTCGTCCATCCGGCAGTATCGATATGATGTCATGGTGCTGTTGTGCACGAAGATAGTTTTTCCCGAGACGCGGCACATTTAATACAATTTCATCCGTACGGACAGTACCGTGAAGAAGACGTGCTTCTTCCTTTTGTTCCTGAAGCAGCCTGGAGATCGGTACCTGATAATCCTTGGTTTCTTCTTTTCCTTTGGTGTTAAATGTGTAATAGGGTGTGACGCCTATTGTTCTAAGCTTTTGGCGAAGTTCCGAAGCTTCAAATTTTTTAGAGTTGTAGAACGTGAATACCATCTGATTGTAAACGTCCATGCCGTGCCTGCGGAATGTCTGAACAGCTTTTAAAGACTGTGGCGTTATTTCATAAGGATGCTCAAAGTGTGTGACAATGATGACTTCTCTTTTGCCTGGATTGTGAAAGTGACTGATATCGCGCACCAGAGAATCGGTTATTCTTTGCGGAATTGTGACAGGCGTGCGCGTACCTATCCGGATCCGTTCCACATGCTTGATACTTGAAAGTCTGTACAGGATATGTTCAATCTTGGTATTCGAAAGCATCAGGGGATCGCCACCTGTTACCAAAACCTCATGAATTTCCGGCGTGCTTTCGATCCATGAGAATGCTTTTTCAAGTTTGTCTTTTGTCATTGCCGCATTTGGTGAAAAGACATCCTCAATCTCCCAGTTTCTCTGGCAATAAATACAGATCTGGGGACATGTTAAAAAAGGTTTTAATATGGCTATTTGAGGATATCGTCGCGTGATGCCTTCTATGGGCGAGGTGTCTTTTTCAAGCATAAAATCCATGGAAGGCTCTGCCTTTTCCCTGAGTTCTTTCATTTTTTCTACATAATGAACCGATGGGATGACTTGTGCACGCACTGCATAGTCTTTTTTTCTATCCGGCTCCACATCCATCAGTGAAAGATAATAGGGGGTTATACCAAAGGGGATTTTATATGTGTTGGCAAGTTCAACAGCTTTGTATTCCTCGTCTGTAAGATTGATAAGCTCACTGAGTGTTTTTACATTTTTAATGATGTTTTTTTGATGCCATTTCCACTTTTCCCATTCAAGTTCTGTGGCATTAAAATACGCTAATATTCTATATTTATTATTGCTGCGTATCCTTATAACGTCATCATCTAATCCGCTCGAATAACGGTTAAGATATTTTTCTGCTGAACGGGAAATTCTGGAAAGGTCTTCGGATCTGAGTTTTGAAGCTTTTAACCCCTCGTATTTTGAAAAAGCCGGTGCGGTTTCAGGATAAAGCCGTGCTTTTCCCATAATCCCCTTTAACATATGCTCAACTTCTGCAAAAAAACCAGCGCTGGGAGGTTCCATTAGTTTGGATATCATCTTTGTGTAACAAATCATCTACATACTGAAGAAAACTGAACCCGGCAAGCTGTTCATTTCTTTTGGATATGATATTTTCAAATACATGGATGGTATCTCTGATCGACAGCCATTCAAGAGAATGCATGCCAGGGTTAGTATCAAAAATCAAAGAGAGTATATTTGAAAGAAACGCTCTGATTTGTTTTCTTTTAACGTCAATATTTATTTTTGAGTTCAGAATTTGTTTTAATACAGGCGCGATATCTAATATTTTATCAAGCTTTTTTTGTATATATTGATTTTTCATGGCATGTTTTTCTCCAAGGCAAAAAATAAGTTATAAGATATTGTATTGATTATACGTTAACTGTTACTTCAATGATGTGGCAGGGGCAATCTGTTTTGTTTACAAGATGTATATCTGCAGATTTTAAAACAGCAAGCGATTGACCACGGCTTAATTTTCTTGTTTCATTTTCAGTGATGATTTCTGCTGAGCCGATGGCAACAATGAAGTGAGTTGCAGTTAACGGATCTGTTTTTTTTAAACACGTTGCATTTTGATACACAACACGTCTGGCGGTTTTGCAGGTGCTGTTTCGCTCCATAAGCGTATAGCTTCCCCATGTATAAAATACGGTTATGTGCTGGTGATATTCCCTGCGGTTATCTTTTTTAAGTTGTTCAACAATAGATTTTACTTCTCTACTGTTGTCCATATCTGAAACGAATACGGAATCAGGGGTTTCAACCACAACCATATGATCTAAATGATTGGCTGCAATAAGCCTTTTTTGCCCGAAGATTAAACTGTTGGTTGTATGATTGGCTATAACATCGCCATCAATAACATTGTTGTCTGCGTTTTTGGGTAGAAAATCATAAAGCGATTTCCACGATCCGATATCGCTCCAGCCGAAATCTGAAGGCAAAACCATTCCTTTATCCGTTTTTTCCATTACGGCATAATCAATGGAAATATCGGGAAGTTGCTCATATGCGTTGCTATTTAAGGTGCCTGATGAAAACATATGGGCCATTTTGCTGTAAAGCTCGGGCTGAAATTTTTTGAACGCTTCAATGATTACAGATGCTTTAAAAGCAAACATGCCGCTGTTCCAGAAAAAATTGCCGTCATCAATGTATGCAGCTGCGGTTTGCGCATCGGGTTTTTCAACAAACCTTTTTATTTTAAGCGCTTGTGAAGATAGCCCTTTTGTCTGTATTTTTTTTTCACATTCAATATAACCATAACCTGTTTCAGGGTAATTCGGTTTAATGCCGAACATGACAATGTGGCCGTTATGTGCAAGAAGTAAAGCGTTTTTAACTTTTTCATGAAAGCTTTTAGTATCTTTAATAATATGATCTGCCGGAAATACACAGAAAACAGCATCGGTTTCTTTTTGCAACACCTGTAAAACACCAAGCAGGATTGCAGGGGCCGTGTTTCTTCCGCAAGGTTCGCAAATAATTTTTTCTTGAGGTGTTACGCCAGCTTCTTCCATATGCCGGGC
>JAGVGX010000187.1 GCA_020056865.1 Desulfobacterales bacterium | reverse complement strand
TCCGAGCTGTTGCGCCTGTGATTTCATCCGGTCAATGGCTTGGTCACGAGATTCCGACAACAGTTCCGTATAGCCTTTGAGTTCGCCGCCGAAAATATTCTTGATACCTGCCATCATATCACGGCCTACGTGTTTGGCCCTGACTGTACTTCCGGAAACAACACCATAAAAAGCTGTTGTTTTTTTTCCTGGAATTTCTTCCGTGTTCGTAAGAAACATGGTCTCCTCCTGATTATAATGTGGGTTATGATCTTTATATGATTATCAAGAGTATTTTCGGCACATTTTAATACGATCTTGAATTTTTTCTGTCTGTCTGAAATGGTTTTATGATTTATATTGTTATTGTGTTTTATATTATAATATTTTGTTAATTTTTTAATAGTATGTTATTTATTATCTTGCATAATATTTTGGTCGTCTTTTTCAATCTGACTTAATGAATCGTATATCATCTGATATGAAGATTCAATGGAGGAAGGTTTGGAAATTAAATCAAAAGCACTTGAAGTTAATCTTGCCAGCTATCACGTTGATGTGCCGATAGATCAAAAGTATGCTGCCCTCCAAAACATCATGTCTAAGTATTATGGCCTGATGGACAAATTTAATACGTTTTTAAAAGAACTTTCCCACCCATATAAAAACTGGGAATTTATCATCAAAGAAGCAAGAACCTATTCTTTAAATTATTTCCATTTAATTAAACATCACAGCAACGGCCCGAATGCCGCAAAACTTTACCTGGATATATTTGCAGACTGTATTGATTCGGAATGCAATGAGCATGCAAAGGCCGAGGCTGCAGATAATCTTTTGTTGTTACTCATAAAAATTATTAAAGACGCAGATGAATGTATCGCGATATTTTGCCCGGTGTTAAATGATACCTTTGAGCGTATTAAAGGATATGACAATGAGATTTTCTTTTTGTTTGTTAAAAGTTTTTATCAGATTAAACGACTCGCCATTACCCTTATGCGCTATGGATCTGAGCACGATTTAACGTTAACGCCAATCATTTGTCTTCTTGAAAAATATCTAACACATACCTATTCATACTGGCTGAATGAAGAAGACCCGTTATTGTGGTTTGGAAAAGGCCAGGATACAACTTTGCAGCAGATAAAGCTGAAAGATGTATTTAACGTGATATCTCACGACCGCATGCGCAAGCTTAAAGCAGCATTGAAAAAAATTACTTCTAATCCTGATAACGATTTGGATCGCCTGACCAAACTTGTCAAATTACCCGGATATTACGATATTGTTGAAAACTACCGCAGTCTGCCAAAATCAATTTTAGAAGTAAAAGATGTGCAAAAAAAAACAGGCAACGAGTGGAAAATCATTCTTCTTTTTCGCATCATGAGTATTTCAGGTCTGTCCATGATTCATGAAGACGCACTGCGTGACATCAACAGAACCTTGAACTGGCTTATTGCCAATGAGCCTTATAAGTATAACGTAAAACTCATTCAAAAAACCTTTTTAATTTTAAAAGAGCACATGAATGACTTTCCTGTTTCCGTATTAAACTGTGTGCTGAATATGGGAAAAGGGATTTCAAAAACAGATGACCGGAATCTGGTTAATTTTTTTATTGATTCTGTTATTGATCTGGGATTTCAGATGCCCATGATAGCAGGTGTTGATGACAACTGGCAGATCAAGGCAAATCAGGCGCATGTTCATAATATACGGACGTGGCTGACAATTATCGCCTTGTATCCTAAATGGACAGGCCGCCTTCTTTCCGGGCTGATCATTCATCTTTCCCTGTACGGGGTATTTATAAGAGATAATGATCTTTTTCCCAGAGATGTAACCCGTTTTCTGAACTGCGGCATAGAACCTGTGTATAACCTTGCCAAGCATTTTGCCAGGCTGCTCCCGGTTTATTTTAATGATATCGGGGCAGAAGGAACGTTAAGGGATATTTCAACACGTATGGATGAAATGACCCGGCGAGAAGATATCCTTATTCATTATTTGCGCAAACAGAGCCATGTTGAAAGCAGCAACCGGATTTTAAGCTTTATGCATGCAACCTTAAGTTTTTGGCTGAATAAAGATAAAAAACAGATTGAACCTTTTTTGCCGCCGGATATCTTAAACAGAATCCATACACAAGGCCAATATATAGATGGGGTTAATACCATCATGACCCATCTTCAACAGCAAGGCATTGTAATTCCAGATGGGCTACTTAAAATCAGCCAGGATCGGCTGAAGACCATCTTAAGGACAATTTCAGATGTATCCGATGCCGATAAAACACGGGTGGGACTGATAACATCTTTTTACAAGCTGTTGAACCAGAAATATAATCATGTGTTCGGCATGCATGAAGGTGACGAATTTTATAATTATATTCACCAGCTTGAATCAAGATCGTTTCCGGATATCAAAAAGCTTAAAGATGCTTTTACAGAGCCTGATATAAAAAGAAAATCATCTTTACTGATTGAATATCTCGGTGTGTTAAAAAATATTATTTTGTCTGACCGTTCATATGAGGCTATCGAAGATATTTATCATAAAAGACATATTGCCGCTGATATTCCTTCCATGTACGGCAGTTACCGTGAAATGAAATTTGATGCCATGGGCCTTACCTTTCGCATTGAAGCTTATGTGAATGTGTTGTTTGAACAGCTTGTGGAAGACATCGATCTTTCCCTTATCACCAAAGCAACTTTTTATCAGATTCATACCCTGCTTTTGCTTTTTAATCGGGCGTTAAAAATAGATGGCATAACCTCTGCTGAAATTGAACTTCAGCTTGATTTTTTAAAGCAGTCGCTTGAAGCCAGAGGCATCACATTTACCCAGTATCTTGACATATTCAAAGGGTTTGCCAATGCAGTGAAAAATATTATCAGCAAGTATTACAACCACGTTTACGAACAAAATTTAAGCAAAATATTGATCCAGGTACCTGTTGACCGGCTTATTGCCAAATACCTGCATCAGACGTGCACAGGCAGTGATGATAATATAAGACACGTGGTGTCGGAAGTCTTTTTCAGAGACAAAATAGCGCTTTCGTTAGGGCTTCAGCAGCTTGATGTATTATTAAGCAAAATTTTAAACACCCTTTTTTTCCAGGCAGACAAACTGGAGGAACAAAGTCTTCATCTGCTTTTAAATTATGATCCTAAGCTGGCAATTACTTCCATGGAAAAGAAAAATCCACGCGTATCCGGAATCATATACCAGGGCAGTAAAGGGATGAACCTGATTGCGCTACATCATTTGGGTCTGCCTGTACCTCCCGGATTTATCATTACCACTGAAGTTTTCAAATGCAAAAAAATCTTTACCGATTATCCACCTGCCGAAGAAAATATTAAAAAACAGATTCTTTATCATATTGGTCTTATTGAACAAAAAACAGGTCAATTTTTTGGGAATCCTGAAAATCCGCTCCTTTTTTCCATTAGAAGTGGTGCTGCTATTTCGCAGCCCGGCATGATGGATACCTTTTTAAATGTGGGCATCAATAAAAAGATTGTACAAGGACTTGCAAAAAAAACAGGCAATGTGTGGTTTGCATGGGATAATTACAGGCGGTTTCTCCAGTGTTACGGCATGGCGTTTGGACTGGACAGGGATGATTTTGATGCGATTATTAACGAATACAAGCAGCGTTTTAGCATATCGTATAAAAGAGGGTTTTCCGGAGATCAGATGAAAAACGTGGCGTTAACCTACAGAGACTTTCTCGAGGGCGCAGGGGTCCATTTTCAAGATGATCCCATAGTACAGCTCCATGTATCTATTAAAAAGGTCTTTGACTCATGGTATTCTGACCGGGCAAAAACATACCGGAGAATTATGGGTATATCCGATGACTGGGGAACTGCTGTATGTGTTCAGAAAATGGTTTTTGGAAATATGTCAAAACAGTCCGGTTCCGGGGTCTTTTTTACGCATAACCCCAGAGTGTCCAGCGATACCTTGATGCTGTGCGGGGATTTTTCTTTGGAAAATCAGGGCGAAGATGTGGTTGCAGGGCTGGTTAAAACACTGCCGATTTCAAGGGCGCAAATGGATATGGAGACAAGAGATACAAAGATTACACTTGAGACTCATTATCCGGAAATTTATATGGCCATGTGGCAATGGGCAAATGAATTGATTTATAAAAAAGGGTGGAGCCCCCAGGAAATCGAGTTTACCTTTGAAAGCCCTTTGGCAAAGGATTTGTATATTTTGCAAACCAGAGATATGTCTGTTAAGGCAAGAAAGCGTATGCCTATTTTTGAACAAACGAAAATAAAAGGCAGAAAACCCTTGAGCCATGGTATTGGTGTTAGTGGTGGTGCTATGAGCGGAAGAATTGTTTTTACCAATGAGGAAATCAACCAATGGAGAGACCTTGAACCTGAAACGTCATTAATTCTTGTAAGGGGAGATACTGTCCCTGATGATATTATAGAAATAAATTCGTCAGATGGCCTTCTTACTGCCCGGGGCGGAGCCACATCCCATGCTGCAGTTGTGGCATACAGGCTTGGGAAAACATGTGTTGTAGGATGCGGTCAGCTTATATGTAATGAAAAAGAGAAAACCTGCACGTTTGGGGACATTGTTTTCAAATCAGGCGATCCTATCAGTATCCACGGATTTAAAGGGTCGGTGTATCAGGGATTGATCAACATTATTGAAGAATAACGCGTGCCAAAATCTAAAAAAAAGGTGATATAGCCATGTTGAATTCACAAAACAAAGGGCTGCGGCTGGGAATAAACGGTCTGGGAAGAATCGGAAAGTTGACGCTATGGCATCATGTGGGCAGAAAATATTTTGATGAAATTGTTGTCAACATCGGTCGAGAAGTTGGACGTTCATTGAATGATATAGCACATTATGTGGAAAGAGATTCAACCTATGGATCTATTTCAGGGTTTCTTTATGGGCATCGTTCAGGGCCTGTGATCAGCAACATAGAAGAACAAAAAGGCACTATGGTTATTGATGGGGTTTGTGTAACGTTTTTAAGATCCGTTAGAAACCCCTGTCATATCAAGTGGAATGAACATAACGTAAAGCTGGTTGTCGATACTACAGGGCAATTTTTGGATCCTTGCCTGCCTGCAGAACATCCACAAGGGGCGCTGAGAGGGCATTTTGAATCCGGAGCTGAAAAAGTGGTGCTTTCCGCACCTGTAAAGATGAAGGATAAGCAAAAACAAATGCCTGAAGATGTTGTTACCACAGTCATGGGCATTAATGCCGATGATTATGACCCCAGACACCATAACATTATTTCTAATGCATCCTGTACAACAACCTGTTTGGCACATATGATCAAGCCTTTGATAAACTATTTTGGTGCAAAAAAGATTTTGTCTGCTTCAATGGCTACAGTTCATGCAGTTACCGGTTCTCAGGAGGTATTAGACAGGTTGCCGGAATCCGGTGCGACCGATTTAAGAAAAAACAGAAGTGTGATCAACAATATTATTCTTACCTCAACCGGAGCAGCCAATGCCCTTGGCCTGGTTATCCCCGAGATGAAAAACATAGGATTTATTGCCGAGTCTGTCAGAATTCCCACGTCAACAGGATCGCTAATCATTCTTGTTATGAATTTTCAGGAAGATATGTCAGGAGAATCCATAAGGCGGGACTTAATAAACAATATATACAAAGACGCTGCAGATAAAGATCCGTCAGGTTACTTATATTATACGGATAAGCAGAATGTTTCCTGCGATGTTATTGGCATGCCAAAAGCAGCGGCTATTATTGAGGGACATGAAACCCATACCCGAACAGCGTTGGTTACCATAGATCTGGAAAAAGTGCCTGGTTTGGGAGCAACGGTTATTTCTTCTTTAAAAGAGCCGGTGATTAAAATCCCTGTAACCCAGGCGGTGATATACGGGTGGTATGACAACGAAATGGGAAGTTATGTGAATATGCTTGGAGATCGGGTGGTTTCCGTGGCTGAAAACATGTTATGAAAACTTAGGTACCCAACTTAAAAAAAGAGGCAAAGGTGTTGCTGAGTGTTACAAACTCATCTACGGTGAGTGTTTCTGCACGTCTTAACGCATCAATTCCTGCTTTTTCCAAAATTATTTCAGCGCTTTGAGAATCAAGTTGA
>JAGVGX010000086.1 GCA_020056865.1 Desulfobacterales bacterium | reverse complement strand
TATGGATATCCGCCGTCGCCTCATTGGCCGTTTCCCATATGCCATTCTCTATAGCGATGAAGGCCAAACTGTGTATATTCTTGCAGTTATGCATCTGCGTCGTGATCCGGATTATTGGAAATCAAGATTAAAATAACCGGGGATTAATGGGACAAGAGACGCAGAGACAGAAAGAAGATTATGCAGAGGTTTACGATAGCAGCTTATGAAAGGTGAAATGGCCAAGAGATATGTTTTTCTGGACAGGGATGGAGTCATAAACAAAGACTCCCCGGATTATGTGAAGAGCTGGTCGGAGTTTGAGTTTCTGCCGGGAAACTTGGACTCGATTAGGCTTTTGACTGAAAAAAATTATCAGGTAGTGGTCATTACAAACCAGTCGATAATTAACCGCAAAATGACAAGGTAAAGGTGACGAGATGAAATTTACCGAAGAAAAGCTCGAAAAAGCAGTAATCGAACTCTTTGAAGCCGAAGAGGCACTCCAATGAATTCAAATTCCCAACTCCTAATCTACCAATCCCCAGACGGCATTATCAAAATCGATGTCCGCTTGGAAAAAGAAACGGTTTGGCTTACGCAAAAACTGATGGCAGAGCTTTTTCAAACATCGGTTCCCAATATTAACATGCATCTCAAGAGCATTTATGAAGAAGGGGAATTGGAAGAAGGAGCAACTATTAAGGATTTCTTAATAGTTCAAAAAGAGGGCAATCGGGACATTAACCGCACCCAGAAATTCTATAACCTTGATGCCATAATCTCGGTTGGTTATAGAATAAAATCTCAACTGGCTACTCAATTCCGCATCTGGGCAACTCAAAGACTCAAGGAATACATCGTTAAAGGTTTTTCTTTGAACACCGAACGGTTTAAAACCGGCAACTCCATGAACTATTTTAATGAACTGCAGGAACAGATTCGGGAAATCCGGCTTTCGGAGCGTTTTTTCTATCAGAAAATTAAAGACATCTACGCGACCAGCATCGACTATGACCCGAAAGATGAAAAAACCGTCGAGTTTTTCAAAATTGTACAGAACAAACTGCTCTGGGCTATCAGCCGGCAGACTGCTGCCGAGCTGGTTTACAGGCGGGTGGATGCCTCTTTGCCTCTTCTGGGAATGCAGTCCTATGACAAAAAGGCTGCTGTACCAATTCGTAAAAGTGATGTCAGTATTGCCAAGAATTATCTGGATGAAGATGAAATTAAGCTGCTTGGACTGCTTGTGGAACAGTATCTTGCCTTTGCCGAAACTATGGCTATCCAGCACATTCCGATGTATATGAAAGATTGGATCGTAAGGCTTGATGTCATTATTCAACTTAACAGAAGAGATCTGTTAACTCATGCAGGTAAAATCAGCCACGAAAAGGCGCTTGAAAAATCCGCGCTTGAGTATGAAAAGTACCGTGAAGAACAAAAGAAGTTTGAATATGAAGAGAGTCTTATAGAGCTGGCAAAGGATATTGCGAATTTAAAAAAGACAGAAACTATCCAGGATAGCAGGAAATGAAATTCACCGAAGAAAAACTCGAACAGGCTGTAATCGACCTCTTTGAAGTCGAAGGTTATAAGCACCTCACCGATGAGCAAATTCACAAAGAATTGCCCGAAGTTCTGGTTCTGGATGACGTGCCCAACTGCCGGACAAAAATAATCTTTTGAACCGAACGGTCGAAGATTCTCCGTAGCTTACCGCGGGAATCTTCAAAAGATAGATAAAATGAGCAGGACTTTATTAAAATCTTGAGGTGTGATAAGAAAGATATGTATTTTCAACCCCCCGTGTTGGCATGAAAAAGAAATATTTACAGATTAATTTAACCAAGGTATCATTCGTTCATGTCAGAATATAAATATACGGAATATTTTGAAAATGAGGTTTTACGTAAACGTCCATATATAAAAAAGGAATGGTGCATCAAGGTTATAGAAAATCCGCTAAAAGTTGAGCGTCAGGAATATAACCGTTTTAGATTTTGGGGAAAGATTGAAGAGTTTGATAACAGAATTTTGAGAGTGATAACACTTGATGATAAAAAAACCATACATAACGCCTTCCCTGATAGGAGGTTTGAACTATGAAATTGAATTATTATCCCGAAACTGATTCTCTTTATATTGATCTATCATCGAAACACAGCAAGGAAAGTGTCGAAATTTCCGAAGGTATCGTCCTTGATTATGATGACGACGGACATATTACTGGAATCGATATTGATAATGCCAGTCATAAAATTGATCTCAATGAAATTATTCTAAACAAAATTCCAGCACAACTACAGGCAATAACTGCTTAATCCATAATATGTCGACCATCACAATTCAACTGACACGATTCCGCCTTCGGATTCCTCTGCCAGTTGATCGCGTTCGTGTGTGCGACTATTTCTAATTCTCTCTAAAAAGTTGTTGTTTCATTTGTATTGGACTTCTTCCCCGACCTCCGGATTTCATTTGCCAGTAATTTCAGATATTCTTTGCCTAATCCCACCAAAATGACCGGCAAATCCGATTGAACGTGACCAATTTTTAGTTATTCAAAGATGATCAATTTCCTTTTTGAGATTTTGTCAG